>NZ_JAMYLN010000006.1:0-261097 GCF_040318035.1 Mesorhizobium sp. M1329
AGAGAAGCGGCTGCGTTTCATGTCCTGGTCCTCTCGATGGCCAGAACGAACTTCAAACCGGATTAGATCAGAGGGGCAAGGTCACGGCCGCAGGACCGTGCGCGAGGTTTCAATCACTGGAGCGACAATTGTCTGCGGACTGGCCATGGTCATGTCTCGGTTGTGTTGCCGGTGCCTAATGCAGGTCTTCCAAAAGTGGGGACAGCGACACGCACGAGACGGGAAATCCAAATCCGTTGCGAAAAACAAGAGCCAAGGCTGTGTAGATCATCTTCCAGGCTGATGTGAATCCTACCAGGCAGTGTTAGTTTTTCTCCAGTATTGGTTCAGGCGCGTTGGGTTTCGGCGCTGCCGTCCGACAGAGGGAAAACAGCATGGACACCACCGACCTTGTGCTTGCCATCTTCCATCATCTCCTGGTGTTTTCGCTGGCAGGCATCATCGGCGCCGAATTCGTCCTGATCCGCAGCGACTTGTCCGCCGCGACGCTGAAGCGGCTCGTCGGCATCGACCGCCACTACGGCATCGTTGCCATGCTGATCATCGTCGTTGGCATCGGCCGCGTCGTCTATGGTCTGAAAGGCTGGGAATTCTACGTCTACAATTGGATGTTCTGGGCAAAGATGGCCGCTTTCGCCATTGTCGGCCTGTTGTCGATTATCCCGACCATCCGTTTCCTGTCCTGGAACAGGCAGGCGAGCGTCAGTCCCGGCTTCCAGGTGCCTGCGGCGGAGCTGGCGTCCGTTCGCACCTATGTCCGCATCGAGGCATTGATCTTCCTGTTGATCCCGCTGTTCGCGGCGGCGATGGCGCGCGGCTACGGCTATTAGAATAGGTTGGACGAAGGGCATCGCACGGCCCAACCTTCCCACTCATTTGGGCGGACAGACGTGCAGTTTGCCGTTTGAGCCCGATTGTCATTTGTCGGGTTGCGCTAGTTATTGCTCCATCTACAGTTGGTTTTAGAGGAATCCGCGCAGCGGTTGGCATTCATATCCTGGGAGGAAACACGATGCGAAAATTCATCGCCGCGCTGGCTGTCGCTGCGGCCGCCATGATTTACCCGTCGGCCGCTGGCGCGCAGACCTACCCCGAACGCACCATCACCATTGTCGTGCCGTTTTCGGCCGGCGGCCCGACCGACACCGTCACGCGTCTTGTCGCGGAAGCTATGTCGAAAGATCTCGGCCAGCAGGTCATCGTCGAGAATGTCGGCGGCGCCGGCGGCACGCTCGGCGCGGGCCGCGTCGCGAATGCCGAGCCTGACGGCTACACGCTGCTCCTCCACCACATCGGCATGGCGACCAGTGCGACGCTATATAGGAATCTCGCCTACGACACGCTGAACGCGTTCGAATATGTCGGCCTCGTCACCGAGGTGCCGATGACCATTGTCGCCCGCAAGGACCTCGACCCGACCGATCTGAAGGGACTGGTCGACTACGCCAAGGCCAACAAGGACACCGTCACCGTCGCCAATGCCGGAATAGGCGCGGCCTCGCATCTGTGCGGCATGCTGTTCATGAGCGCCATCGGCACGCCGCTCGTCACCGTGCCCTACAAGGGCACCGGCCCGGCCATGACCGATCTTCTCGGCGGCCAGGTCGATATCATGTGCGACCAGACGACCAATACCACCAAGCAGATCCAGGGCGGCACGATCAAGGCTTATGCCGTAACCTCGCCGCAACGGCTAGACGTGCTGCCGGACGTGCCGACGACGATAGAAGCCGGCCTTCCCCAGGTGCAGGTCGGCATCTGGCACGGCATCTATGCACCCAAGGGCACGCCGGCCGAGATCACCGAACGCCTGTCGAAATCGCTGCAGGTGGCGCTGAAGGACCAGAACGTCGTCGCCCGATTTGCCGAACTCGGCACCAAGCCGTCGCCCGAGGCCGATGCCACGCCGGCCGCGCTCAAGGCCAAGCTGGAAAGTGAGATCGCGCGCTGGAAGCCGATCATCGAAGCGGCCGGCCAGTACGCCGACTAAAGGTTTTAACGGGGCGCCGCCAGCGCCCCGTTTTTTACACCGGCATCGGCACGCCCGTGAGGCGGGCCGGGAGGACGCCATGAAACCTTTCGCAATCGACAGAACCAACGGCATATGCGCCGCGGTGTTGATCTTTATTGGCGCCTTTTTCGCGCTGCAGTCGCTGAGCCTGGAAATCGGCACCGCCTTTCGCATGGGGCCGGGCTATTTCCCGCTGGTGCTGGCGATCGTGCTGATCCTGCTTGGCGCCGCCATCCTCGTCCAAGCGGTGCGTTTTGAGAGCGAGCCGATCGGTTACATTGCGTGGCGCGGCATGCTGTTCATCCTGCCCGCTCCGATCTTCTTCGGCCTGACGGTGCGCGGCCTCGGCTTCATCCCGTCGATCTTCCTGACGTCGCTGATCGCATCTTTCGGTAGCGGCCGTATGAAGCCGCTGACTGCATTCGTGCTGTCAGCCGGCCTGACGCTGTTCGCATTCGTCGTCTTCAGCTACGCACTCGGCCTGCCGTTTCGGCGTTTCGGCCCGTGGTTGCCACTGTCGTTGTGAGGAGATGAAATGGAACTCCTCAACAACCTCGCACTCGGCTTTTCGACGGCCACATCTTTGGTAAATCTCGGTTTCTGCCTGATCGGCGTTCTTCTCGGCACGCTGATTGGCGTCCTGCCCGGCATCGGCGCCACCGCAACCATCGCCATGCTGTTGCCGATCACCTTCCAGATCGGCGACCCGGTTTCCTCTCTCATCATGCTCGCCGGTATCTATTACGGCGCGCAGTATGGCGGCTCGACCACCGCCATTCTCATCAACATGCCCGGCGAATCCTCGTCGGCCGTCACCGCAATCGACGGCTATCAGATGGCCCGGAACGGCCGCGCCGGAGCAGCCCTGGCGACCGCGGCGATAGGCTCGTTCTTTGCCGGCACGGTGTCGACCTTCCTCGTCGCCATCTTTGCTCCACCGCTGACGGCGATAGCGCTGAGATTCGGCGCGGCCGAGTATTTTTCGCTGATGATCGTCGGCCTGGTCTCGTCCGTCGCGCTCGCCCACGGCTCGATCGTCAAGGCGCTGGCCATGGTCGTGCTCGGCCTGCTGCTCGGACTTGTCGGCACCGATATCTACACCGGTACGCCCCGCTTCACGCTCGGTATCCGCGAATATGCCGACGGGCTGAATTTCGTCGCAGTGGCGGTCGGCGTCTTCGGCGTCGCCGAGATACTGCGCAACCTCGAAAACGAGCATGAGCGTTCTGTGCTGATCCGAAAGATCTCAGGCCTTATGCCGACCCGCGACGATTTTCGGCGCATGGCGGCTCCCATCGTGCGCGGAACAATCATCGGTTCGGCGCTCGGCATCCTGCCGGGAGGCGGCGCGATCCTTGCCGCCTTTGCCTCCTACACCGTCGAAAAACGTGTCTCGAAAAATCCCGGGGAATTCGGCAAGGGCGCCATCGAAGGCGTCGCCGGACCGGAATCGGCCAACAATGCCGGCGCCCAAACCTCCTTCATCCCGATGCTGACGCTCGGCATTCCGGCCAACCCGGTAATGGCGCTGATGATCGGCGCGATGATCATCCAGGGCATCGTGCCCGGCCCCAATGTCGCCATCGAACAGCCTGCGCTGTTTTGGGGTATCATCACCTCGATGTGGATCGGCAATCTGATGCTGATCATCTTGAACCTACCGCTAATCGGGCTTTGGGTGAAGCTCCTTACCATCCCCTACTACGTGCTCTTCCCGATCATCATGGCGTTCTGCTCGATCGGTGTTTACAGCGTCAACACCAACGTCTACGACCTCTATGCTGTCGCCTTCTTCGGCTTGCTTGGCTACCTCCTGACCAAACTGCGCTGCGAACCTGCGCCGCTGCTGCTCGGCTTCGTGCTCGGCCCGCTGCTCGAGGAAAACCTGCGCCGCGCCATGATCCTCTCGCGCGGCGACCCGAGCACCTTCGTAACGCGGCCGATCAGCGCCAGCCTGCTCCTCATCGCGCTTGCCGTGCTCGTCATCGTGTTTCTCCCCGCGGTCAAGAAGAAGCGCGAGGAGGTGTTCGTCGAGGAGAGTTCCTGAATGTGGACGGAGCCACATAGGAGGAACTTCAGAGTCACTTGGCTGGCACTGATTCAGTAGCCGCCTCTACTGGCCCGAGCGGCGCGATCTCGACCAGCGGTGCAGGCACGCTGGTCGTCTTTTCCTTGGCCTTGCAGATATCGGCGATGACGCAGGCCGGGCAATCCGGCTTGCGCGCCTTGCAGACATAGCGGCCGTGCAGAATCAGCCAATGATGCGCATGCCGCATATATTCATCCGGAATGATCTTCAGGAAACCTTGCTCCACCTGTTCCGGCGTCTTGCCCGGCGCCAGGCCGAGCCTGTTGCCGATGCGGAAAATATGCGTGTCGACCGCCATCGTATGCTGGCCGAAGGCGACGTTTAGCACGACGTTGGCGGTCTTGCGCCCGACACCCGGCAGCTCGACCAGGTGATCGCGATCCTCAGGCACCTTGCCGCCATGGTCACGGATCAGCGCCTCGGACAGCGCTATGACGTTCTTGGCCTTGTTGCGCCACAGCCCAATGGTGCGGATATGGTCGCCGAGCTTGGCCTCGCCCAGCGCCAGTATCTTTTGCGGCGTGTCGGCAATTTTGAACAGCGCCCGCGTTGCCTTGTTGACGCCGGCGTCCGTCGCCTGAGCCGAAAGCACCACCGCCACCAACAGCGTGAAGGCGTTGATATGTTCGAGTTCGCCTTTCGGTTCCGGCCGCTGAACGGAAAAGCGCCGGAAAATCTCATGCACCTCGGCCGGGCTGTAAAGCGCCCGCGATCTCGCCGGCCGTGGACGCGGCTTGGCGTTCGAGCCGTCGCGGCGGCCGGGCAACAGGTCTTTTTTTAGCGCGGAAGAGTTTTTGGGCTTGGGGCTTGTCATTGCCCTCCTATAATATTCTGCAATGAGCGACACAAACGCCTCATTTCAGGCCGACGAGCCATTCTTCCAGGCGCTGCTGACACCGCACCGGTCGCTGGGCAAGACCGGCTTTGCCATACTGATGGGCGCGCTGCTGTTCGGGTGGCTGGTGACCGGAGCGTTTTTTCTGTCGCGTGGCGCCTGGCCGGTGTTCGGCTTCTTCGGCCTCGACGTGATCGCCGTCTACATCGCCTTCCGAGCCAATTATCGTGCCGCCCGAGCTCGCGAGGAGGTATCGGTGTCGCGCACCAGCCTCGACATCCGCAAGACTGCCCCGTCAGGCAAATCGGAAGCACACCGCTTCAATCCGTTTTGGGCGCGCTTTTCGATCGCCCGCCATGCCGAGATAGGCATCACCAGAATGGCGGTCGAGGCGCAAGGAAAAACCGTCTCGATCGGCGGCTTTCTCAACCCCGACGACCGCGAAAGTTTTGCCACCGCATTTTCGCGCGCTCTGGCGACCGCCAAGGCACGCTGAGCCAGCGTTTCAGAACCGATAGCGCAACAGCCTGCCGATCTTGCGCAATGCCGGAATGTATTTCCAAAGGCGAACAAACAGTTTCGCGAACCAGCGCATGCGAGCGGCATGTTCCGGCTTATAGGCGGGGATGTCCTCGACGAACCGCAGCTTCGGAACGGCTCGCTCCAATTCATGCGGGTTCTCGATGCTCCAATGGACCTCGGCGCCGGTGGCGCGGAAGGAGGAATTGAGGCGAATGATCTTCAGGCCCAGGCGACTATAGGCATCGAAAATCAGTTCGCCGCTCGAAAGATGTCCCACCAAACGAGAAAACAGTTGCTGCCCCTCCTTGACACCCAGGTAGGGAGTCAGGCCTTCCGCCACGACTATCGCCGGGCGATCCCGAGGCACTTCGTTCAGCCATCCCGGTTCGGTGACCGACGAAGCGATCAGGTGGTAGTGATCCCGCACGGGATAGAGCTTGCGCCTGAGCTCGATGACTTCGGGATAGTCGACGTCGAACCAGTCCACGCCGGCTGGCGGGTCGATACGGAATATGCGCGTATCGAGCCCACACCCCAGATGCAGTACGATGGCGTCAGGATTTCGGGCGACAAAGTCCTGAACGCAGACGTCCAGCGTCTTTGCCCTGATTGCCAGACCGATGCCGAGATTGTTGTCGACCTTGAGCCGTGAGAAATCATAGTCGATGTTGCGCACCGCCTCGTCGGCAAAGTAGTCCCTGAGCAGCGAATTGGGCAGCCGGCTCTCCAGCGCCTTGCCGTAAAGTGTCAAAAGCAAAGTCTCCTTTGCCCCGGTCAGGTTTACTTTTTCACCAGCCACGACCGTCCTCCCCATTCAAAGCCCAGCTCTATCTGGGTACATGCCGCGGGAAAGCAAGTTTCGGGTGGTGATCGGCGCCGCGAAGGACGATATTCGCACTCAAGGAGATACTGCCATGAACGCCCAAACGCCTCTCAAAACGACAGCAATCCTTCAGAAAGACATCACGCCTGAAGGTGGAGACTACGAAATCGTCCGTCGTGCCATCGAAAAGATCAGCCTCGACTATCGCGACCAGCCTTCGCTGGAGGTGCTGGCCGAGGAGGTCGGCGAGACGCCGACGGGACTGCAGAAGCTGTTCACCCGCTGGGCCGGCCTGTCGCCCAAGGCTTTTCTGCAGGCCGTCACCCTCGATCATGCGCGCAAACTGCTGGATGCCGGCATGCCGCTGCTTGAAACCTCGTTCGAACTCGGCATGTCCGGCCCAGGCCGGCTGCACGATCTGTTCGTCACCCACGAAGCGATGTCGCCGGGCGATTACAAGACCCGCGGCGCAGGGATCACTATCCGCTACGGCTATCATATCTCGCCCTTCGGCATCGCGCTGATCATGGTGACGGACCGCGGCCTTGCCGGCCTCGCCTTCAACGACCCCGGCGGCGAGCGTGCGGCCTTTGCCGACATGTCCAGCCGCTGGCCGAATGCGACCTATGTCGAGGACATGGCGGCGACGGCGCCCTATGCCGCGCGCATCTTCGATCCGTCGCTGTGGCGCGCCGACCAGCCGCTGCGCGTCGTCATGATCGGCACAGACTTCCAGGTCCGTGTCTGGGAGGCCTTGCTGCGTATTCCGATGGGCCAGGCCTGCACCTATTCCTCGATCGCCGCGCGCATCGGCGCACCGAGCGCCAGCCGGGCCGTGGGTGCCGCGGTCGGTGCCAATCCGATGTCCTTCGTCGTGCCGTGCCACCGGGCTCTCGGCAAGTCCGGCGCGCTCACCGGCTACCATTGGGGCCTGACCCGCAAACGCGCCATCCTCGGCTGGGAGGCGGGACAGGTCTCTTGAAGCGAGGCAAGGACCGCTAGGGTGACAAGCAGCGATCTTACGGAGTAGTTTCCCGCGCAATTAGAGTGATATGCGCTAGCGGGAGGCACTTCTTGATCGTCGTCATCGGCTCCATCAATCTCGACCTCATCGCCAGTGTCGACCGCTTGCCCGGTCCCGGCGAGACCGTGCGCGGCTCCGGTTTCGCCACTGCCCCCGGCGGCAAAGGCGCCAACCAGGCGCTGGCCACCGCCCGCGCCGGCGCCAAGGTGCGCATGGTCGGCGCGGTCGGCAAGGACAGCTTCGCCAGCGACGCTCTGGCGCTGCTGCGCGACGGCAAGATCGACCTGTCCGGCGTTGGCGAGACCTTTGCCTCGACCGGTACCGCGTTGATCATGGTCGGCGCCGACGGCGAGAACGTGATCGCCGTCGTGCCGGGCGCCAACGATTCGGTCGTGCCGGGTGATCTCTCCAAGGCTTTCCTGAAAAACGGCGATGTCGTGCTGTTGCAGTTGGAAGTCCCGCTGCAAACGGTCGAGACGGCGCTTGACGCGGCAAGGACGGCCGGCGCGACCACAGTGCTCAACACCGCCCCTTTCCATAGCGACGCGGCCAGCTTCCTCGGCAAGGCCGACTATCTCGTCGCCAACGAAACCGAGTTCGACCTCTATGGCGAGGCGCTGTCATTGAGTGGCCGCGACCGCCCGGCACGGATGCGCGACTATGCCGCGAGAACCGGCCGTACCATCGTCGTCACGCTTGGCCCGGACGGCGTTCTGGCGGCAACGCCCGACGATCTCCTGATGGTTCCGGCGCTGAAGATCACCCCGCTCGACACGGTCGGCGCCGGCGACACGTTCTGCGGCTATTTTGCAGCCGGGCTGGCAGCCGGCCTGCCGCTCGACCAGGCGCTTGCCCGCGCTGCCGCAGCCGGTTCGCTGGCCTGCCTGAAAGCCGGTGCACAGCCGGCCATCCCGCTGGCCAGGGACGTCGATGCCGCCCTGCAGAAATCTGCAGGCTAAAGCGGGATGACAGCCGTGCGCCCGACCACGAAGCATGCGGTGCCGCCCGCCGGCGACATCTGCCGCCTGTCTGCCGTGGAGCTTGCCGGGAAGATCAGGCGCCGGCAGCTTTCGGTGCGCGAAGTGGTCGCGGCATTCCTCGACAGGATCGAGGCGGTGAACCCGCTGGTCAACGCTATCGTTTCATTGCGTGAGCGTGCCGACATCCTGCGCGAGGCCGACAGCGCTGACGCCCATCTGGCGCGAGGAGGAGGTATCGGATCGCTGTTCGGCCTGCCGATCGCGATTAAGGATCTTGCGCTGACAAAAGGCCTGAGAACCACCTTCGGCTCGCCGATCTTCGCCGATTTCATGCCTGAGGAAGACGATTTCTTCGTCGAGCGCGTCCGCAAGACCGGTGCCATCATAATCGGCAAGACCAACGTTCCCGAATTCGGGCTCGGCTCCAACACCTACAACACCGTGTTCGGACAGACGCTCAACGCATTCGACCCGGCGCTGACCGCCGGCGGCTCGAGCGGCGGCGCGGCGGTCGCGCTGGCGCTCGACATGGTTCCTGTTGCGGATGGCAGCGATTTCGGCGGTTCGCTGCGCAATCCCGCTGCCTACAACAATGTCTATGGCTTCCGCCCGTCGCAGGGATTGGTGCCGGCTGGCCCTGACCTTGATGTGTTTCATGCGCAGATGGGCGTCGAAGGGCCGATGGGCCGTAACGTGCGCGACATGGCGCTGCTGCTCGACGTGCAGGCCGGCTATCATCCTCGCGCGCCGCTGTCGCATGATAAGCCAGGCTCGTTCCTCGAAGAGCTGGAAGCACCGGCGGCCAGCGGGCGTATCGCCTGGCTCGGCGATCTCGGCGGCCATCTGCCGGTTGAAGCAGGCATTCTACAGCTTTGCGAGGCAGCACTCGGCCGGTTCGCGGATGTATCCTTCGAGGCCGAGCCACTGATGCCGGAATTCGACTTCGAAGCGCTGTGGCAAGCCTTTGTAACGCTTCGCCAGGCGAGCAGCGGTTGTGCCCTCAAGGCGCATTACGATGATCCCTTGAAACGCAGTCTGCTGAAGCCGGAGGCTGTTTGGGAGGTGGAACAAGCGATGCGCCTCACCGCGCCGCAGATCCACGCCGCCACGGTGAGGCGCTCGTCCTGGCACCGAGTGCTGCTGTCGCTCTTCGAGCGTTTCGATCTGATTGCGCTGCCAGCCGCACAGGTCTTTCCCTTCGATGTCGTCACCCACTGGCCAAGGGAAGTGGCTGGGCGCGCCATGGACAGCTATCATCGCTGGATGCAGGTCTCAGCGCTCGCCACGCTGGGCGGCTGCCCGGCGGTCAACGTACCGGCGGGCTTCGACGCCAGGGGCGGGCCAATGGGCATGCAATTGATCGGGCGGCCGCGCGGTGACCTCTCCGTGCTGAGGGCGGCTGCCGCCTACGAGGCAACGCTGCCATGGCAGCCCGGCGCCTGCTGAAATCAGCTCCGTATTGTCTGCGCCTCGCCGACTTGCACGCAACTCATCGCCATGCATTGATCGCGACAGCGCGCCGCACGAGCGGCATTCTGCGGAGGGAAAAAAATGTCGCTGGAACTCTACGCCACCTATGTCGTCGCCTGCGTCGTCATCATCCTGGTGCCGGGGCCGACGGTGACGCTGATCATCGCCAACAGCATCCGCCACGGCTCGCGCGCCGGCCTCGCCAATGTCGCCGGCACCCAGGCCGGGCTAGCCATCATGATCGCCATCGTCGGCATCGGATTGACTTCGCTGATCGCGGGCATGGGCCACTGGTTCGAATGGGTCCGGCTGATCGGCGCCGCCTATCTGATCTGGATGGGCGTGCAGATGTTCCGCTCGAAAGGCAAGCTTAACGCCGACGGATCGGCAAAAAAGCCGCGTGGCGGCTTCTTCTTGCAGGGGCTGCTGGTGGCGATCAGCAATCCAAAGACGCTGGTGTTCTTTGGCGCCTTCTTTCCGCAGTTCATCGCGCCTGAAGGCAATTACGCATTACAGATCGGCGTCATGGGTCTCACCGCCATGATCTTCGCCGCAGTGTCGGATTCGACCTATGCGCTGGCCGCCGGCCGCGCCGGACGCCTGCTGTCGGCCGGCCGCGTCAAGCTGCTTTCACGGATCAGCGGCAGCTTCCTGGTCGGCGGCGGCCTGTGGCTGGCGTTTTCCAAGGCAAAGTAACAGCCGCGAGCCCGGCGACGCCAACAGCAACATCCTGGAATAGGAAGGCCGATTGAAAGTCGGCCTTCAGGCCACCACATGGATCAACAGCTGGGGATTCATGTCTATGCCGTGGACTTACGCGGATTTGAAAAGGAACGCGTTTGGCGTGATCCTGATCGGTGCTTTGTTTGTGGCCGTGTTTGCCTTGGATCCGCACAAGTGGGCGAATGACGCCAGCCCGATCCGCTCCGTGGACCCAATCGACGCAACCGTCAAAAGTGCCCATTGGGGCAAAGACCAGAGTGTCTATATGCTGGTCCTGGAAGACGGTTCATCTGTTTTCATCGACGACGACCTCCCGCATCTGATCGGCTCGCGCGTCGGCATCGAGCGCGTAACGCGCGACAATGGCTTCGTCTTTTACCGGTTTGCAAATTGAACGACGATCGATCGATAAGCTGTTTTCAAGGTGAAGCGAGTGACGAGGCTTTTTCGGGGAATCGCTCTTGAACAAAGCCCCTACGCTACTCAACTCTAAAGTATGGGGCTGACAAATCTTTCTCTTAGAACCCGCATTCTTTTGCTTCGGGAAGAATTTCGCGACAGAGTTGTTGGCATCCCAATCTTGTGCGCGCTCGCTCTCGCGATCGCTGTGCCGATTGTAACAAGACAGAACAGTCCGATCACGGGCACACAACTCGTAGGAGGTACCGTCGAAGATGTTGCGACACTGCCTCTAAATCCGAAGGGTTCCGTCGGCCATGGACTTTATTATAGATATGAAGTCCGCCTCCATGACGGCAACGCTCGGATATTTGTCGATGGTGAGGTGGAAACACCCCACATGATCGGATCGGGAGTCTCTATCGAACAACAACATCGCCAGGACGGCACCAACACCTACCGCTTGCTCAACGACTGAGCGGCCCTAAAGCCGCCCCAGCCTCTCCAGCAACAGCTCGAAAAACGCATCATGGTCGATGTCACGCATCACCATGGCGTTCTTCGGCCGCTTGGTCACCCCCCACCAGTCGATCACCGTCATGCCCATGGTGAGCTCCGAGGCGGTTTCCACGCTGACATTGCAGTTGCGGCCCTTGAACAGCTTTGGCTTCAATAGGTAGGCGATGACGCAAGGATCGTGCAGCGGGCCGCCATCGGTGCCGTATTTCTCCTCGTCGAAACGTTCGAAGAATTCCAGCATGTCCGCGGTGGCCGTGCCGACCCTGGTGCCGAGCTTGCGGAAGGCCTTCGTGCGCTTGGCGGTGGTCAGCGCCTTGTGGGTGACATCGAGCGGCATCATCACGATTGGAATACCGGATTTGAACACGACATCGGCGGCATGCGGGTCGACATAGATGTTGAATTCGGCGGTCGGCGTGACATTGCCGCCCTCGAAGAAGCCGCCGCCCATCAGCACGATCTCCTTGATGCGCGGTGCGATTTTCGGCTCGCGGATCAGCGCCAGCGCAACGTTAGTGAGCGGCCCGAGCGCGCACAGTGTGATCGTGCCGCTCTCCTCTCTCATCAGCGTCTCGACGATGAAATCGACCGCATACTCGTCCTGCAGCTTCATCTTTGGTTCGGGCAGTTGCGGTCCGTTGAGGCCGGTCTTGCCATGCACTTCTTCGGCGGTGACCAATTCGCGCGCCAGCGGCCGGATGGCGCCTGCATAGACCTTGACGTCCGGCCGGCCGGCCAGCTCACAGATCTTGCGGGCGTTTTTTTCGGTAAGTTTCAGCGGCACGTTGCCGGCCACCGCGGTGATGCCGACGATCTCCAGCTCGGTGCTGCCGAGCGCCAGCAATATGGCGACGGCATCGTCCTGGCCGGGGTCAGTGTCGATGATGATCCTGCGGGATTGGGGCATTTCAATTCCTTGTTTTGGCAAGTCTTTTTGGGCGGGACGAGTGACGGCTTGAAGTCTGCCGGGCGACGGACCATATCAAGACCATCGGGAAAAATGCCATCCGGGTTTTTCCACTTTATGTCGCTCTTAAGAGGACACTGTAACATGAGCCGAATGACGCCTTTTTCCAGCCCGCTTCTCCTCGGTTTCGATTCCATGGAAAAGACGCTGGAGCGCCTGGCAAAGTCCGGTGACAGCTATCCTCCCTACAACATCGAGCGCCTCAGCGGTGCCGACGGCAAAACCGAAAGGCTGCGTATCACGCTCGCCGTCGCCGGTTTCGCGGAAAGCGATCTCGATGTCACAACGGAGGAGAACCAGTTGGTCGTGCGCGGCCGTCAGAACGACGACACCGAGCGCGAATTTCTCCACCGCGGCATCGCCGCGCGCCAGTTCCAGCGCTGTTTCGTGCTGGCTGACGGCATGCGGGTGATTGCGGCGGAATTGAAGAACGGCCTTCTGTCGATCGATCTCGATCGGCCGGAATCCGAACGGCTGGTACGAAAAATAAACATATCGGTGAAAGACTGATTTTTGCCGATAGCTCTCATGCGGGATGGCCTTGAGCGGCGTCTCGCGGCAAGGAGGCTTGAAATGACCAGAACTAACGAAAATATCATCATGACCAGCGGCGAATTCGCCCATCTCGGCGAAGGTTCAGTCGCCTATCTCAGGAAAGTGTCGAGCGACGATCTGCGCGGCCGGTTCCCGGGTCTCGGCGAAATCGCCCCCGGGCTGGAACTGTGGGCCCTGTTTGCCGCCAATGGCCAGCCGATCCTGCTTTCGGACGCTCGCGACCGGGCACTGGCTGGCGCGCTGGAAAACGACCTGACCCCGGTCGCCATCCACTAACGGCGCCATCCACTGACAAATACGGCGCAGCGATCTGGTTGGAAACGCACAGGGCCGCTCACGGCGGCCCTTCAACGGATTTAGTCTTAATCAAAACCTCAGGCGGCGTGCGAGGCCTGCGTGTCTGACAGCAGCGCATGGATGGCCACGGCGTCGCGCGTGCCCCTGATCTTGGCGACCGTGTCGGCGTCGCGCAGCACCCGCGCGATGCGCGACAGCGCCTTGAGATGGTCGGCGCCGGCACCTTCGGGGGCCAAAAGCAGAAACACCAGGTCGACCGGCTGATCATCGAGGGCTTCGAAGTCCACCGGTGTCTCCAGCCGGGCAAAAACGCCGGCGATCCGCTTCACCCCGGCCAGCTTGCCGTGTGGAATGGCGATGCCGTTGCCGACGCCGGTCGAGCCGAGCCGCTCGCGTTGCAGGATGGTGTCGAACACCTCTCGCTCCGGAATGCCAGAAATCGCCGCCGCCCTTTCGGACAGCAGTTGCAGCAATTGCTTTTTGGAGTTCGCCTTCAACGCCGGCATGATTGCCGGAACGCTGACGAGATCGCTCAGATCCATGCTTGAAATCCCTTGTTCGCCTGCCGTCGCCAGTCCCCACGCTCGCGTGCGGCTGGTCTTTACCCCTGCGCGACCTTGGCCGTGGACGGGTCGATCCAGCCAATATTCCCGTCCGGCCGGCGATAGACGATGTTGAGATGGTCGTTTCCGGCATTGCGGAAGACCAGGACCGGGCTGTCCTTGGTATCGAGTTCGATCACCGCTGACGCCACCGACATGGTCCGCAGCGTCATGGTCGATTCGGCGACGATGGCCGGCGCGAAATTCTCCGGTATGTCCTCCTCGTCGTCGGCAAGCGGCGCCATCACCGTATAGGCGACGTCGGTGAGCTCGCCGTTGCTATTGCCTGAATTGTGCGACTTCAGCCGGCGCTTGTAGCGCCTGAGGCGCGTTTCCAGACGGTCTGCCGCGGTATCGAAGGCAAGCGTTGGATCCTGGGCATCGCCGGTCGCCTGCAGCGAAGCACCGGAGTCCAGCCGGATCATGCAATCGGCCGTGTAGCGCGACCCCGATTTGACGACTACGATTTGCCCTGAAAAGCCCCGATCGAAATATTTCCCGATCACTTCCCCGACACGGTCGTTGATGCGCGTACGGAACGCATCGCCGATATCCATGTGTTTTCCCGATATGCGCAGTGTCATCTGAAAACTGACCTTCCTTGCTCAGGCTTCAAACTGTCCCGAGTTTATACTCGTGGTCCGCGCGCACAAGCTTTTGCGGCGTCACTTGCGCCGATTTTAGATCCGAACTTTCCGGTTGATCACAAGCCGCCTTCTTGGCCGTCCCGTGGCCTACGTCGTGACGGACCATCTCTCGTGCGGGCATCGGCGAACTCAAATCCACTCGCCAGCCCGTCTCATGCGGGCGGGCTTCTAGCCACTTCGTTGCCGCTTGTCAATGAAGGGCGAAAGCTGTGGAAATTCCGCCGGAGCTCAACGGCCGGCACTGGCCAAAGCGCGTTTTTCGCGCCGCCGCTGCACCGACGAGGGTATGTTCATGCCTTCCCGGTATTTGGCCACCGTGCGCCTGGCGATGTCGACGCCGCTTTCCCGCAGCATGTCCACGATGGCATCGTCGGAAAGCACATCGACGGCTTTCTCCTCGTCGATCAGCTGCTTGATGCGGTCACGCACCGCTTCCGACGAATGCGCATCGCCGCCACCTGACGAAGCGATCGAGGCGGTGAAGAAATAGCGCAGCTCGAACACACCGCGCGGCGTCAGCATGTATTTGTTTGCCGTGACCCGGCTGACCGTTGATTCGTGCATGCCGATGGCGTCCGCCACCGTGCGCAGGTTGAGCGGCTTCAGGTGCCGCACGCCGTGGACGAGAAAAGCGTCCTGCTGGCGCACGATCTCGGAGGCCACCTTGAGAATGGTCTTCGCCCGCTGGTCGAGGCTGCGTGTGAGCCAGTTGGCGTTCTGCAGGCATTCGGCGAGGAAATCCTTTTCCGCCTGGTTTTTCGCATGTGGCGTGACCTGGGCGAAATAGATGTGATCGACCAGCACGCGCGGCAGCGTCTCGGCGTTGAGCTCGACCGTCCAGCTGCCGTCATTGGCTGCGCGCACCTCGACGTCGGCCACGATCGCATCGCTGGCACCGCGCGAAAACGCCATTCCCGGCCGCGGGTCGAGCGCCCGGATCTCGGCCAGCATGTCGAGCAGATCCTCCTCGTCGACGCCGCAAATCCGCTTCAGTGTCTGGAAATCGCGCCTTGCCAGGAGTTCGAGATTGGCGATCAGCGCCTTCATCGCCGGATCGAGCCGGTCGCGCACGGCAAGCTGCAGCAACAGGCATTCGGCGAGGTCGCGGGCGAAGATGCCGGCGGGCTCAAATGTCTGGCAGACCGCCAGGACCCTCGCCACCGCCGTGGCGTCCGTGCCGAGGCGGGCCGCGATCTCGGCCATGTCGGCACGCATGTAGCCGGCCTCGTCGAGGCCGTCGGCAAGCTCGCTAGCGATCAGGCGCGCCACCGGATCGGCAAAGGCGAGCGCCACCTGCTCGCCGACATGGTCGCGCAGCGTGATGGCAGCCGCCGCCATATCCGCGACATCGAAGCCATCGGAGGAAGAGGTGGAACCGTTGCCGGACGCCGATTTCCATTGCGCCGTCAGGTCGGGCCCGAGCCGCTCGCTCGTACCCGGATCGTCGGGAAACAGGTTTTCCAGCGACGTATCGAGCTTTTCCGAAATCGCCTCGGCGGTCCACGCCGTCTCCGCCTCGAACCAGTCGCCGTCGGCAGCCGGTTCCGATGCCGCCTCGCCCTTCTGCGCCTGGTCGCTGGCGGCGTCCTCCTGCGGTTCGGCGCGTTCCAGCAGGGGATTGCGTTCGATCTCGTCGTCGATGAAGCGTTCCAGCTCGAGATGGGTGAACTGGAGCAGGCGGATCGACTGCATCAGCTGCGGCGTCATCACCAGCGACTGCGACTGTCGTAGCTGTAGTTTTGCCGCCAACGCCATGGTTCGGTTTCAAACGCTCCGTCTACGCACCCGCACTGCTGGAAGGAATTTTCCAGGCCAGCATAGAAACTGGCCCGGCTTTTGCTTGTCAAGGCGAGGAGCGGTAAAACTCGCCTGCCGGCGCGTTTTCAGGCAGAAAATTGAAGAAAAAGCTGCTGGACTACGCCGGAAATCCCGCTCGAACCGGAATTTCGCATTTAGAGCGTAAATCCCTCGCCGAGATAAAGCCGCCGCACATCGGCATTTGCGACCACTTCGTCGGCTCGGCCATGGGTTAGCACCTGGCCGGCATGGATGATGTAGGCGCGGTCAATCAGGCCAAGTGTCTCGCGCACATTGTGGTCGGTGATCAGCACGCCGATGCCACGCGCCGTCAAGTGGCGCACGAGCTGCTGGATGTCGGCGACGGCGATCGGGTCGATGCCGGCGAACGGTTCGTCGAGCAGCATGTAGGCGGGGCGCGTTGCCAAGGCGCGGGCAATTTCGAGGCGTCGCCGCTCACCGCCGGAGAGCGACAACGACGGAGCCTTGCGCAGATGGCTGATATGGAATTCCTCGAGCAATTCGTCGAGCAGGCGCTCACGCTCCTTGCGGCTCTTTTCGACCACTTCGAGCACGGCCCGGATGTTTTGCTCGACATTCAGGCCGCGAAAAATCGAGGCTTCCTGCGGTAGATAGCCGATGCCGAGACGGGCGCGGCGATACATCGGCATCGACGTGACGTCGAAACCGTCGATTTCGATGGTGCCTTCATCGACAGGCACCAGGCCGGTCACCATGTAGAAACAGGTCGTCTTGCCGGCGCCGTTGGGGCCGAGCAGCCCAACCGCCTCGCCGGCGCGCACGCCCAGCGTCACGCCGCTGACGACCTTGCGGCCCTTGTAGCTTTTGGTCAGCCCCTTGGCGATCAAAGTTCCCTTGAACTTTGCCGCTTCGACGGTGACCCTGGCCGGTGCCGCAAGTTTGCTGGCGGCGCGCCCTGGAAGACGCGCCAGCAGCGACGATATGCCGGTCATCAGGGTTTCGCTGCTCCGGACTTCGCCGGCGGCGTGATCGACATCATGACGCGGCCGCCACAAGCGTCGACCTGGGCAAGGCCGCTCTTCATCTGCACGGTAAGCTTGCAGCCGACAAGCACGTTGTCGCCTTGCGAGAGCACGACCTTGCTGCCCGAAAGCACCAGCACTTCGGTCTTCATGTCGAAGGTGCCGCGGTCGCCGGTGGCAACCTGATTGTCCGATTTGATGTAGACCTTATCGTCGACCTCGAGATGGTCGATGTTGGCGGATCCGGTCATTGCCGCGGCACCCGCGGGCTGGGCGCCTTTGGCGGCGCCTGCATCCCTGACGTAATAGACCGTCATTTTGCCGGCCTTGAGCACGGTTGGACCCTGGACGACGTTGACGTTGCCGGTGAAGACGGCGACGCTTTCCGCCTGGCGCACCTCGAGCTTGTCGCTTTCGATCTGGATCGGCTTGTCGCCCGACAGCCTGAGACCGGACATTTGGCTGGTGGCACTGGATTGCGCCAGAGACGGCGCCGTCCCGAAGGTCAGCCCCAAGGGCAACCCGAGCGTCAACGCCGAAATCGCGGCGAGGCGCCGTGCCGAACTACTGAACCGCATTGGTCTCTCCGCTCTTTGCCTCTGCCGCCTTCAAACTGGCGGGATCGATGTCGACGCGCACCTTGCTCTCGAAAACCAGGACCTTGCCATTATCCTGGACCGACATCGAATCCGCCCTGATCCGCGACCCGCCGCGGCTGACATCGACGGGCTCGCTTGTCTTCATAGTGCCTTCGCCCATGTCGAGATAGACTGATTTGAATTTTGCCACCACACCATCCGTGGTCGACACGGTCACGTCGCTGGTCAGGCTGAGCGTGTTGCCGTCGCGATCGTAGGTGCCGTGCGTGGCATTGATGGCGGCCGTGTTGTCGGCCGCAATCGGCAGCTTGGCTTTGATGCCTTCCAGATCGATGATGCCCTGTTTGCTGACATCCTGTATGGCGCGCAGGGCTGTCATCGAATAGGGCAGGTTCTGTTTGGTGAAGCCGTTGAGCTTGGGGTTGGCCATCACCAGCTTGCCATCGGCAAAGGCGCCGCCGTCGGCCTGCACCTCGATTGCAGCGGGAGCCATGAGATAGGAATAGACCGGAAATGCGACCGCGATCACGGCAGCGACCAGCGGCACGGCCAGCTTGAGGATCCGGACCCGGCGCGAATGACGCTGCGCAATGTCAAACGCATCGCCCCGCGCCCGGCCTGCGGCCTTGGGAGCCAACTCCGTCTCGGTGTTGGTCGGTTCGATTGGTCCCGCTAACATGACTGCTTCTTCTAAACCCCTGCCCGCCAAGCCGCCCTATAGGTGGGGTGCCGGCGCCCTCAAGCAAGCACAAGCCGAGGAAAACCGCAAAAATGTGACAGCCGCCCCTGTACAATGAAAATGGCCCCAGCGCAGCCTGTACCTCATACCAGATATGGGCGCACAGTGTTAGAGCCTGTGGAACGTGACAGGTCGAGGCTCGCCGCGAATGCCTAACGGCCTTTGGCGCAAGGTCGTTAGGAAACGGTAGCCGGGCGCGAATGGTTGCTTTAAAAGCATCTGCTCCCACCGACTACGAGGCTGACCATGGCATTGAGAGCCGACGACCTGATCGACCGCCGCCGCTTGCGCCGCAAGCTGACGTTCTGGCGTGTTGCGGCGATTATCGTCGCCGCAGCCGGACTGATCGCCTTCTCGGCGTGGATCTATGGTGACGACTTCACCGGCGCGGCTGTCGACCACATCGCCAAGGTCAAGATCGAAGGTACCATCACCGAAGACGAAGAACTGATCAAGCGGCTGGAGGCCATCCGTCAGTCGCCGCGCGTCAAGGCTGTGATCCTGTCGATCGATTCACCCGGCGGCACCACCGTCGGTGGCGAGTCGATCTATGAGGCAGTGCGCAAGCTCGCCGCCGACAAGCCGGTGGTGGCCGAGGTCGGCACGCTCGCGGCTTCGGCGGGCTACATGATCGCCACTGCGGCCGACCATATTGTCGCACGCAAATCCTCGATCGTCGGCTCGATCGGCGTGCTGATCCAGTACCCGGACGTCAGCGGCCTCATGGACAAGCTCGGCGTCAAGCTGGAGGAGGTGAAATCCTCGCCCTTGAAGGCCTCGCCTTCTCCCTTCAAGCCGACCAGTGACGATGAGCGCGCCATGGTCCGCAAGCTCATCCTCGACAGCTACGACTGGTTCGTCGGCATCGTCGCGGAGCGCCGCAACATGACCAAGCCGGAGGCGCTGGCGCTCGCAGACGGGTCGATCTTCACCGGCCGGCAGGCGGTCACCAACAAATTGATCGACGCGGTCGGCGGCGAGGCCGAAGCGATCGACTGGCTTGCAGGCAAGGGTGTCGATGCCAAGCTCAAAGTGGTGGAATGGAAGGACACGGAAAAACGTGGTGGTTTCCTGTTCTCCAAGGCGATGGCGCAAACCGTCGGTGCTGCGCTTGGCCTGCCCGGCCAAGGCGGCGACGTCCTTCACGAAATTGGAGCGGACCGCTTGTTTCTTGACGGTCTCGTTTCCGTCTGGCACCCTTGAGAAACCGCTTGGGACGAGTGAAAAACCAAATAAAATCATTCTGATAATTTCGGCGGCACTGCTTTTACGGGGAGCCTTTTCATGATCAAATCCGAACTTGTGCAGATCATCGCCACGCGTAATCCGCATCTTTTCCTGCGCGACGTCGAAAACATTGTCAGCGCCATCTTCGATGAAATCACCGACGCGCTTGCCGAGGGCAACCGGGTCGAGTTGCGCGGCTTCGGCGCGTTTTCGGTGAAAAACCGCCCTGCCCGCACCGGCCGCAACCCGCGCACCGGCGAATCTGTAGAGGTCGAGGAGAAATGGGTACCGTTCTTCAAGACCGGCAAGGAATTGCGTGAAAGGCTGAACGGAGGCAAATAGGCGCGGCGCCAGCCACCGCTCCTGCCTTTTCTTCCGAACGGAAAAACATGTTCAATCGCTTCATTCTCATCGTGGTTTTCGTGCCGCTGGCCGTCATCCTGATTGCGCTGGCCGTCGCCAACCGCGAACCGGTGGCCTTCACGCTCGATCCGTTCAATCCCGGCAATCCGGCGCTGACGCTGACCGTGCCGCTCTTCATTTTCCTGTTCCTGGCGCTGGCCATCGGCATGATCGTCGGCAGCTTGGCGACCTGGATCAAGCAGGGCCGCTACCGCAAGCTGGCGCGCCAGCGCGGCGCCGAGGCCGAGAACCTGCGCCAGGCGGTCAGCCGCGCGCCCGCCGCGTCGCAGGGCCCGGCCTTGCCGAAGCCGACGAACTGAGCCGCGGCTCGGGCCTGAAGCAGAACCGGCCTAGTTTTCCACGGAGCCTTTCATGCTGACCATTTCCGCCGCCGAGGTCGACCGCGCGCTGACCTTTTCCGGGCTGGTCGAGACGTTGCGCGCCGCTTTTCGCGATGGCGCCGTGCAGCCGGTAAGGCACCATCACACGGTCGAGCGGCCCGACGGCGCCGCCTCGACGCTGCTCTTGATGCCGGCCTGGACCGACTTCAACGCAGCCGGCACCTCGGCCGATGGCCATATCGGCGTCAAGATCGTCACCGTGTCGCCCAACAACAATGCCGTCGGCAAGCCGGCGGTGATGGGGCTTTACCTCTTGCTCGACGGCGCCACCGGCGAACCGCAGGCATTGATCGATGGCCAGCGGCTGACGCAGTGGCGCACTGCCTGCGCCTCGGCGCTGGCCGCCTCCTATCTGGCCCGTGAGGACGCATCGCGGCTGCTGGTGGTCGGCGCCGGCGCGTTGTCGCCATTCCTTGCAAAGGCGCATTCGGCGGTGCGTCCGATCAGGAACATCCGCATCTGGAACCGCACGCCGGCCAATGCCGAAAAGGTCGCGGCAAAATTGCGTGCCGAGGGTTTTGCGGCCGAAGCAGCAGGCGATCTCGACGCCGAACTCGGAAAGGCCGATATCGTATCGTCAGCGACCATCACAACCATGCCACTGATCAAGGGGGCACTGTTGAAGCCCGGAACCCATGTCGATCTGGTCGGCGGCTTCACGCCGGCGATGCGCGAAAGCGACGACGACGCGATTGCACGCGCCCGCGTCTATGTCGACACCCGTGCCGGCGCCACCAAGGAAGCCGGTGACATCGTCCAGCCGCTGGCCTCCGGCGTTCTGAAGCCGGAAGCCATCGTCGCCGACCTTTATGAACTCACGCGCGGCCAGAAAGAAGGCCGGCAGAGCGACGACGAGATCACGCTGTTCAAGTCGGTTGGCGCGGCCCTCGAGGACCTCGCCGCCGGCATTGCCGTGTATCGGGCAAGTGTAGGGCAGTAGGGCAGTAGGGCAGTAGGGCAGTAGGAAACCGTGCTAATCGTGCGGCGCCGCGCCTAGTGCTACTTTGCTCTCGCCTACTCCCCTACTCCCCTACTGCCTTACTCCCTTTGCCAATAAACCCGCAGCCGGTGGTTGTCCGGATCGAGCGCGACAAACGTGCGCCCGAAATCCATGTCGGTCGGCGTCTGGAGAATTTTCAGCCCGCGTCCGGCCCAGTCGGCGTGAGTGGCATCGATGGCATCCGGCGTGTCCAGCGCAAAGACGATCTCGGCGCCGCCGCCTGCTGCTGCGGCGGCCGGCTCCACGGTATGACGCGACCAGAGGCCGAGCTTGAAGCCGTTGTCGAGCACGAACAGCACGAAGGTCGGCGAGGTCTCGACCGGCTGCCGCCCAAGCAGCGCGCTGTAGAAGGCGCCGCTTTGCTCAGGCTTGTCGACATAGAGGATGACGAAATTGGGCGGTGTCATGAATTGCTCTCCAGATGGTTTCGACTGGAGGAACATAGCTTACGCCACTGCCAGATTCTGGCAGCAGTCCAACTGAGCAGCAGCCTTAGCTTGGCGTGTCGAGCGTCGCCCGCCATTCTTTGAGCAGCACCTGACGGCGGCGCGGATAGCGCATCCCGGTGGCATTGAGGCCGGATATCCGATCGGCGCGAAAGTGCCTGAAATCCTGGCGCATCTCGCACCAGGCCGCGACGACGCGCACCTTGTCGAAGAAGCCGAGTGCGAACGGCCAGACGGTGCGCTCGGAGGCAGCGCCGCCGGCGTCGCGATAGACAAAGCTCAGCTTGCGCTCCTCGCGGATGGCCTGCCGCACCACGCCGAGATCGATGCCTTCGGTGGCCTCGGTGCGCGACCCGACCAGCAGCGTCGAGGCATCGAGTTCTTCGCGCAAATCGTCCGGCAGCACCGCGGCGATCTTGGCTAGTGCGTCGGTGGCGGCGTTCGCAAGCCGCCAGTCCGGCTGCTTGGCCACCCAGCGCGAACCGAGCACGATGGCCTCGATCTCCTCATCGGTGAACATCAAGGGCGGCAGCATGAAACCTGGCCTGAGCACGTAACCCAGCCCCGCCTCGCCCTCGATCGGCGCGCCCTGCCCCTGCAGCGTGGCGATATCGCGATAGAGCGTGCGGATCGACACACCCATTTCGCCCGCAAGGCTGCGGCCGCTGACCGGCCGGCGATGCCGGCGCAGGATCTGGATCAGGTCGAGCAGGCGTTCGGCGCGGGACATGGATCATGACCTGGTTTCAATCACGATAGAGCCCCGGCACTTTCGGCGGCAAGCGACATGGTGGCGAACGGGAACGTCTGCGCCCTGACGCCGTTGTCTGGCCATTATGGATATACGCGGTTTTCTGTTGTTCTGGTCGGTTTTGACCGCCACCATCGCTGCGCTCAGCCTCGGACCTTCCTTCGCCCATGTGCTGGAATCGGTGCCGCGGCTGACCAGATGGCCGCCTTCGCTCTGGCGTGACACCACTGTCTTCAACGCTCAGTTCCAATTCTTCGCGATTTTCGGCGCACCGCTGGACGTGGCGGCGATCGTCTGTCCGGGCCTCCTTGCCTGGATGCTGCGCAGCGATCGCCCGGCATTCTGGTGGGTCTTGGCCGCCGCCGTGCTTTATCTGATGGCCCTGGTGGCGTGGTTTACCCTGGTCAAGCCGGCAAACGATGTCCTGGCCACCTGGGTGCCTGGACCGGTCCCCGACAATTTCGAAACGATCCGGAGCCGCTGGGAAAGCGGTCATTGGTCGTCACCGGCTTCAAGGCCGTTGGTTTCATAGCGCTCGCAATCGGCCTGGCGTCGATCAGGCGCGGCTGATCCGGTTGCGCACGTCGGCAGCCCTTTTGTTGCGCCGGTCAATGTGCTGTGGCAGAAGCGGCCGAGCCGCCTTCCGGAGATGCGCCTTCTTGAAACCTTTTCGCGACAAACGCCGCGACAGCCGCCCGCCCGCGAAGGGCGGGGCGGAGCAGCCGCGGCGGCGCGACGCCGGCCTGACCGCCGGTTCGGAGGCTAAACTGCAGGACCGGTCCGAGCCGAAAGCCGCGCCGCGCCTGCTCTCGCGCCGCGATGGCGCGCTGCCTGCCGAACATCTGCCGCTGATCCTCGAGGTCGGCCCCAATCAGGACTACGCGCTGCTCGACAGCGGCGCCGGAGAAAAACTCGAGCAATACGGCCCCTACCGCATCGTTCGGCCGGAGGGCCAGGCGATCTGGCAAAAGGCTTTGCCGGCCAGGGACTGGGAGCGCGCCGACGCCATTTTCACCGGCGATACCGACGAGGAAGGCATCGGCCGCTGGCGCTTCCCCAAGACGCCGCTCGGCGAGACCTGGCCGATGAAGCACGACGGCATCGACTATCTCGGCCGCTTCACGTCGTTTCGCCATGTCGGCGTCTTTCCCGAGCAGGCCTCGCACTGGGATCACATGGCCGGGCTGATCGCGGCGGCAAAACGGCCTGTGAAGGTGCTGAACCTGTTCGGTTACACCGGCCTTGCCTCGCTGGTGGCGGCGCGTGCCGGCGCCGAGGTCACGCATGTCGATGCTTCCAAGAAGGCGATCGGCTGGGCGCGCGAAAACCAGGAGATGGCGGGCCTGTCGCAAAAGCCGATCCGCTGGATCGTCGACGATGCCGTGAAATTCGCCGAACGCGAGGAGCGCCGCGGCAGCCGCTACGACATCATCCTGTTCGACCCGCCCGCCTATGGCCGCGGACCGAAGGGCGAGGTCTGGCAGCTGTTCGAGGACCTGCCGGCGCTGACCGATATCTGCCGCGCGATCCTGACGCCGAAGCCGCTCGCCGTGGTACTGACCGCCTATTCGATCCGCGCCTCTTTTTTCGCCATCCATGCCCTGATGCGCGACACCTTCGCCGGCATGGGCGGCACGGTCGAATCGGGCGAATTGATCATCCGCGAGAAATCCGCAGGCCGGGCGCTGTCGACCTCGCTTTTCTCACGCTGGGTGGCTTGAATGAGTGCGTACGAACGGCACGCGGGCGCGCCAGGGCAGGTGAAGGAAGTCACCAGCCTCGCCAACCCGCTGGTCAAGGACATCAAGGCGCTCGCGCTGAAGAAATTCCGCGACCAGCAGAATGCGTTCATGGCCGAAGGCCTGAAGCTGGTCATCGACGCGCTCGATCTCGGCTGGTCGATCAGGACATTGGTCTTCGCCAAGGCCGGACGTGGCAATGCGGCAGTCGAAAAGGTCGCGGCGCGCACGGTCGCCGCCGGCGGCACCGTACTTGAAGTTTCAGAAAAAGTGCTGATCGCCATCACCCGCCGTGACAATCCGCAAATGGTCGTCGGCGTGTTCTCGCAGAAATTGCTGCCGCTGAAAGATATCGGCGCCCGTGACGGCGACGTCTGGGTGGCGCTCGACCGCGTGCGCGACCCCGGCAATCTCGGCACCGTCATCCGCACGGTCGACGCTGTCGGCGCCAGAGGCGTCATTCTGGTCGGCGAGACCACCGATCCCTTTTCAGTCGAGACGGTGCGCGCCACCATGGGCTCGATCTTCGCCGTGCCGGTCGCCAAGGCGACGCCCGAGGCTTTTCTCACCTGGCGAAAGAGCTTCCCCGGCCTTGTCGCCGGCACCCATCTGAAGGGTGCGGTCGACTACCGCTCGGTCGATTTTTCAAAAGGCCCGGTGCTTTTGATGATGGGCAACGAGCAGCAAGGCCTGCCTGACGAGCTTGCCGCAAGCTGCGACAAGCTGCTGCGGATACCGCAGGCCGGCCGCGCCGATTCGCTTAACCTTGCGGTGGCCACCGGCGTCATGCTGTTCGAGATCCGGCGCGGCGCGCTGAAACTCGGCCCGGAGGACGCCGGATCGTGACATCTCAAACTGTGAAACTGCAAACTATGAAGTCCTGGAGGCCGTATGCTCTTCTGGTCATCGCCGCGATAGCGCTCGACCAGTGGCTGAAATACCTAGTCGAAACCGGCCTTGCCTTTCAGGAACGGCTCGACCTGCTGCCGTTCCTGGCGCTGTACCGCACCTATAACACCGGCATCGCGTTCTCGCTGTTTTCGTCCTTCGGCGACACCGGCCTGGTGGTTGTCGCGGTTCTGGTGGTCGCCTTCGTGCTCTATCTTGCGGCCCGCACGCCGCCCGGCCACCTGCTTGCCCGCATCGGCTTCGCACTGATCGTCGGCGGCGCACTCGGCAACCTGATCGACCGCGCTGCTTATGGCCATGTCATCGACTATGTCCTGTTCCATACGCCGGTCTGGTCCTTCGCCGTCTTCAACCTCGCCGACGCCTTCATTTCGGTTGGTGCCGTGCTGGTCGTCTTCGACGAACTCATTGGCTGGCGGCGCGGAACGTCGAGCGATTGACCTCATTCGCCTGGCGCCGCACATTCCGATCTGCAAGCCTGAGGAGAACAAATGCCCGAAACCTTCAAAGCCATCCTCGTTTCGCGTGACGCCGAGAAAAACCAGTCAGTCGCGGTGACCGAGCTTACCGAGGCAGACCTGATGGAGGGCGACGTCACCGTCGCGGTCGAGGCGACGACGGTGAACTACAAGGACGGCCTTGCGATTACCGGCAAGGCGCCGGTAATCCGCCGCTGGCCGCTGGTGCCGGGCATCGATTTCGCCGGCACTGTCATCTCGTCTTCCAGTCCCGACTGGCGCAAGGGTGACAAGGTCATATTGAACGGCTGGGGCGTCGGCGAGACGCATTTCGGCGCCTTTGCCGGACGCGCCCGCGTCAAGGGCGACTGGCTGGTGCCTCTGCCGGACGGCATGAGCCCGCATGATGCGATGGCGGTCGGCACCGCCGGCTACACCGCCATGCTTTGCGTCATCGCGCTGGAGCGCCACGGCATCGTGCCCGATCGCGGCCCTGTGGTGGTGACGGGTGCTGCCGGCGGCGTCGGCTCGGTCGCGGTCTCGATCCTGTCCAGCCTCGGCTATCACGTCATCGCCTCGACCGGCCGCGCTG
Source organism: Mesorhizobium sp. M1329 (assembly GCF_040318035.1). NCBI lineage: Bacteria > Pseudomonadati > Pseudomonadota > Alphaproteobacteria > Hyphomicrobiales > Phyllobacteriaceae > Mesorhizobium > Mesorhizobium sp. M1329. The sequence goes on from NZ_JAMYLN010000006.1 coordinate 26,528, forward strand.
CCGAAAGCCCCTATCTGATCGACCTCGGCGCCGCGGAAGTGATTTCACGCGACGAGCTTGCGCAGCCTGCAAAAGCGCTCGCCAAGGAACGCTGGGCTGGCGGCGTCGATGCGGTCGGCAGCCACACGCTGGCCAACGTTCTGTCGATGACCTCCTATGGCGGCGCCGTCGCCGCTTGCGGCCTCGCCGGCGGCATGGACCTGCCGGCAAGCGTCGCCCCCTTCATCCTGCGCGGCGTCTCGCTGCTCGGCATCGATTCGGTGATGGCGCCCAAGGCGGTCCGCCTCGAGGCCTGGCGCCGCATCGGCGCCGATCTCGATCACGCAAAGCTTGCCAGCCTGTCGACGAGCATCGGCTTCGACGGCATCATCGGCGCCGCGCATGACATCGTCGAGGGTAAGATCCGCGGCCGCGTGGTGGTGGACATATGAGCCTCCAAAGGGACAAAAAAGAGCGCGACCGCTAAAATTCGAACGATCAACCACAACCTTCGATAAGCTCTGTCTGGCAGGAGTTCCGTATGATTGCGGAACCCGGCATCAGAGATGCGGAACCAGCCGAACGGGCCGACGGGACGGCCCCCGAGGCACCAGGACGGCAACTTGTCGCCGCGCCACCGCTGGCGCCGGAACTACCGGCCGCCAACCGCGAAGGCCTGCCCTTCCTGACGCTCGTCGCCATCGTCGTGCTGGCAGGCCTGTCGCATCTGACCGGGGCGCCGATCTTCATCACCATCGGCCTTTTGGCGACAGCCATCGCCGGGCTCGCCATGCATCTGCGCAACAGGCGCACCGAGCGCCGCGCGGTGGCCCTGCTCGATGCCACGACCGCCCGCAGCCGCGCCGAAATCGAGACACTGGCCGACCGCATGTGGGAGATGCAGGAGAGCGAGGAGCGCTTTCGCGGGCTGATCGATGCACTCGGCGATCTCGTCGTCCACCGCGACCGCGACGGCCATATCGTCTACGCCAACAAGGTTTTCGCCGACGTTGTCGAAACCGACCAGCGCGACCTCGCCGGCAAGACCCTGGCCGAACTGGGCATCGATGTCGGCATCGTTCCCGACGCCGCCTTTTCCGACCATGAATGCCTGAGTTCCACCGATGTCGCCATTCGCACGCCGGACGGCCCACGCTGGTTCTCTTGGATCGAGCTGTCGGTGCGCGACAAGGACAGCGGCGCCGTCTCGCATCGCGCCATCGCCCGCGACATCACCGCCCGCAAGCGCGCCGAATCCTCGCTGATCACCGCCCGCGAGCGGGCCGAATATGCGAGCCAGGCCAAATCGCGCTTCCTCGCCACCGTCAGCCACGAGATCCGCACGCCGATGAACGGCATCATGGGCATGGCCCGGCTCCTCGCCGACACCAGCCTTTCGCCCGAGCAGCGGACCTATGTCGGCGCCATCTCGACCTCGGCCAGCGCGCTGCTGGCGCTGATCGAGGACCTGCTCGACTACTCCAAGATCGAGGCCGGCCGCTTCGATCCCGAACCGCAGCCGATGTCGGTGCGCGAGATCGCCGACAATGTCGTCGAGCTTTTGGCGGCGCGGGTTTTTGCCAAGGATATCGGCCTCGGTTGTCATGTCGAACCCGACGTGCCGCAGCTGATCACCGCCGACCCCGGCAGGGTCAGGCAGGTGCTGCTCAACCTCATCGGCAACGCCGTCAAGTTCACCGACAGCGGCGGCGTCCTGGCGAGCATCGGCCGCGTCCGCACCGAATCCACCGACCGCATCCGCTTCACCATCACCGACACCGGCCCCGGTCTGCGCGAAGAGGACATGGAGCGCATATTCGAGGACTTCGAACAGGCTGACGGCACCTCGACCCGTGCGCATGGCGGTGCCGGCCTCGGTCTTGCCATTTCCAAGCGCCTGGTGACCGCCATGGGCGGCACCATCTCTGTGTCTAGCCGGCTTGGCCAGGGGTCCGAATTCGTCTTCGAGATTCCCGCTATTTCCGCCGTCGAGGCGTCGCAGATCCGCCAGGACGCCCTTTCGGGCCGGCATGCGGTGATCGTGTCGAAGAACCTGGTCGAGGCCGAAGCCCTCGCCCGGACCATTCGCGCCAATGGCGGCTCGGTCGATCTGGCCGCCGCCGCCGCCCAGGCCACCCCTTTCGCCGAGAGCTGCGACGTGCTTCTGATCGATGCTGCCATGGAGCAAAGCGACGGCAGGCTGCTCAGGCGCCTGCGCCAGAGCGGATTTGCCGATTGCGAGGCAGTGACGCTGATCGCACCGACCGACCGCGGCATGCTTGGCGAGTTCCGTGCCAACGGTTATGCCACCTTCCTGGCGAGGCCGGTGCGCGGCGAGACACTGCTGCGCGTGCTTTTGACCAGCCATGCGCCGGTCATCGCCGAGCCGCAATTGCAAAAGCGCGGCGCGCAGGCTGGGCACGCCATTGGCGGCCGCCAGCAGGGCCTGTCGGTGCTGATCGCCGAGGACAACGACATCAACGCCATGCTGGCCCGCGCCACGCTGCTGAAGGCCGGGCATCGCGTGAAAGTGGTCGGCAACGGCAAGGCCGCCGTCGAGGCGGTCATCAGCACCGGCCACAAGCACCGCTACGACGTGGTGCTGATGGACTTGCATATGCCTGTCATGGACGGCCTGGACGCCATCGCCGCCATCCGCCGCCATGAGGAGGAGACCGCGGTGCCGCCGGTGCCGATCATGGTGCTGTCGGCCGACAGCCAGGAAAAGACCCGCCACGCCGTGCTCGCTCACGGTGCCAGCGGCTTCGTCACCAAGCCGCTTGACCCCGATGCCCTGGTTCATGCGGTCGAAGGGCAAGCGGCCGCCTGAGGCACAACCTAGACGGTCGATAGATTACCCAGCCGACGAAGTATTGCCCGCAGAGCCGTATCACGGTACTGTCACAATCCTGTTGCACCTACACCGTATCCCCGTGCCAAGAGGGATGGCTCGAAGGAGAATCACTCGTGCATACAGTCATGCCGGAATGTGATGCTCGGCCGAACGCCAGCGGGCCTTTGCTCGTCGGCCGGAACGCCGATGCCGTCATAAAAGGCGCATCGCTCGGCCGCATCGGCAATCTCGAAGTGCGGCTCGCCCGCAACGAGGCCGAGATCGCTGCCGCGCAGGAAGTGCGCTACCGGGTGTTCTACGACGAGCTTGGTGCCAGGAAGGACCTGTTCCAGATGCAGGACCGCCGCGATGCCGATCGCTTCGATCCCCTCTGCGACCATCTGCTGGTCTTCGATACTTCGCTTTCCGGCCCCGAACATCGCCGCATCGTCGGCACCTACCGCCTGCTGCGGCAGGAGATTGCCGCGGCGGCCGGCGGCTTCTATTCCGAAGGCGAATTCGAGCTGACCAAGCTGATCGCGCGGCATCCCGGCCAGCGCTTCCTCGAGCTCGGCCGCTCCTGCGTTCTGCCGGAATACCGCTCGAAGCGCACCATCGAGGCGCTGTGGCAAGGCATCTGGGCCTATATCAACCATTACGGCATCGGCGTGATGACCGGCTGCGCGTCGTTCCACGGCACCGTGCCGGCCGCACATGCCGAGGCGCTGACCTATCTAGCCCACCACTGCCGGACGAATTCATCGTGGGACGTACGTGCCGTCGCCGGGCGCTATTGTTCCATGGACCTGATGCCGATCGAGGCCGTCAATGCCAAGGCGGCGATCGCCGCGATGCCGCCGCTGGTCAAGGGCTATCTGCGCGTCGGCGCGCGCATCGGCGACGGCTGCGTCATCGACCGTGAATTCTCGACGGTCGACGTGTTCGTGGTGATGCCGGTCAAGGAGATCGGCGCCCGCTATGTCAATTATTATGGCGGGGAAGCGCAGCGATTTGCGGCCTGAGTAGGGCAGTAGGCGGAGAGAAGGCAACGGCCGGAGTAGGCAATTGCTCTACCTTACCCGACGTAGCGTTATTCCCTACTCCCGTACTGCCCTATTCCCCTACCCCCTAACTTACGCATCCTTCTCGGCCTGCTCGTTGACCGGCCCCGGCTCCACTGGCGCTTCGCTTGCCACATGCTTGGGGCCGCCCTTGGCCACGCCGACCATGGCCGGCCGCAGCACACGCTCGCCGATCGAATAGCCGGGCTGCACGACCTGCACGACCGTGTTGGCCGGCACGTCGGGATTGGGCACCTCGAACATCGCCTGGTGGAAATTCGGATCGAATTTCTCGCCCTCGGGTTCGAGCTTCTTCACGCCGTGGCGTTCCAGCGCCGACAGCATGGCGCGCTCGGTGATCTCGACGCCGTCGATCAGCGCTTTGAACCCGGCATCGCCGGACGCCTTGGCCTCCTCCGGGATGGCATCCAGAGCACGGCGCAGATTGTCTGAAACCGAAAGCATGTCGCGGGCAAAGTTGGCGACCGCATAGGCGCGCGCATCGTGGACGTCGCGGGCGGTACGGCGGCGCAAATTCTCCATGTCGGCCGCGACGCGCAGTGCGCGATCCTTCAGCTCTTCGTTTTCCTTCAGAAGCCGCACAAGCGCTTCATAGTCGCCGTCGACGCCGCCTTCCCTTGGCTCCGCGGCAGTCTCGGTCTTCTCGGCTTCATCGGGCGCGCGTTCGTCTTTTGCCTGGTCGCTCATCGCCGTTTCCCGTCATTTTTCGAATGGTGTGGATTTGCGCCCGATATCGAGGTTTAGCGGCCAAAAATCAAGGGGCAAGCGCTACTGCAGCCGCTGCCGCGGCCTGATGGCGGGCCGCGCAAACCTTTCGATTTTAATTCAAACTTTACCGTACCCGACGGCCTTGCTTGCCGAGACACTACAATGCGGGAACCATTCCTCCCTTGGAAGAGTTTCGAAGCCGACACAGGATTTTGAGATGATGCCCCGCAGGAATGGCGAAAAACGCGACGGGCTCGCTGCCGATATCCGGCGCCAGCTCGGCACTGAGGCGACCAAGCGCTTTCTGCGCACCTTGCCGGCCTTCCGCACGGAGTCCGATATTCCCGACCGTCTGAAGGAACTGCTCGACCGCCTGGACGGCGTGGAAGCCAAGGTGGTCGCAGGCGGGCGCCGGGGGTAGGCGCCGTTGCCGGCGTCGCGCCCGGCGATTGTGGCCGGCATTCCTTGCCATCGCGCGACATTTACGCGCAGTAACTTTGCGTGATCTCCGCCTTGCGGCAGCGCGCCGCTCCGCCTATGTTTCATGATGAACATGATTTCCCCCGAAGCTGTGGCAAACAGCAAGCGCGCCTGGTTGAAAATCCTGTCGCGCTATAAAAAGCCCGACAGGCGTCGCAGCGCCGTCGAACTCGCCATCACCCTCATCCCCTTCGCCACGCTGTGGGCACTGTCCTCGGCCGCCTATGCTTATGGCCATTGGTGGGGTCTGGTCCTCATCCTTCCGGCAGCCGGCTTTCTGGTGCGGATCTTCATGATCCAGCACGATTGCGGCCACGGTTCCTTCTTTGCCAACCGCTATGCCGACGACTGGATCGGCCGCGTGCTTGGCGTGCTGACGCTGACGCCTTACGATTGCTGGCGCCGCGCCCACGCAACCCATCACGCCAGCGCCGGCAATCTCGACGAGCGCGGCACCGGCGACATCAAGACACTGACCGTCGCCGAATACCGGCAACTGTCGTGGCGGGGCCGGCTCGCCTATCGCCTCTATCGCCATCCGCTGGTGATGTTTGGCCTTGGCCCGATATGGATCTTCATTTTCGAGCAGAGACTGCCCTTGGGCATGATGCGGGGCGGCCTCACCCCCTGGGTGTCGTCGATGTCGACCAATCTCGCCATCGCGGTCATCGCCGCGCTGCTCATCTGGTTCGTTGGCCCTGGCGCGTTCCTGGTCGTGCATTTGCCGATCGTCATCCTCGCCGGATCGGCCGGCATCTGGCTGTTTTATGTCCAGCACCAGTTCGAGGAGACGGAGTGGACAAAGGACTCCGAGTGGGAATTCCAGCACGCTGCCCTGCACGGTTCGTCCTATTACGACCTGCCGCCGGTGCTGAACTGGATCACCGGCAATATCGGCGTCCACCATGTGCACCACCTCTCGGCCAAGGTGCCATGCTATCGGCTTCCGGAAGTGCTGAGGGACTATCCGGAGCTGCGTGAGATCGGCCGCGTCACGCTCCTCGACAGCCTGCGCTGCGTCAAGCTGGCGCTGTGGGACGAGAGCCGCAGCAAACTGGTATCATTCCGCGAAGCGCGGATGGCCGTGTAGACGCACCGCCGCACGAAGAGTGCGGCGGCTCCAAATTCCGAGCTTAAGCCGCCCGGCGTTGGTCGCGCATCAGGATTTCGCCCTGGCGGATCTCGGTGCCCAGCACTTTCAGGCATTCGCGCATGAAGGCGGCAAGGCCCGGCCAGCCCTTGGCCGACACAAGATTGCCGTCGACATGAGCGCCGGTCGGCGCAACATCGATATAGATGCCGCCGGCCAGCGTGACTTCCGGCTCGCAATATTGCAGCGCCGCAACCTCGCGGCCGCGCACCACGCCGTCGACTGCAATCAGGATCTGCACGCCGTGGCAGATGGTGAAGATCGGCTTGCCCGTTTCATGGAAATGCCGCACCAGCGCCTGCACGCGCTTGTCGATGCGGATATATTCCGGCCCGCGCCCGCCCGCCGCATAGACGGCGTCGTATTCGGCCGGGTTGACCTCTGAAAACGTCTTGTTGAGGATGTAGTCGTGGCCGAGCTTTTCCGTATAGGTCTGGTGGCCTTCGAAGTCGTGCAGCGAGGTCTTCAAGATATCGCCGGCCTTCTTGTCGGGACAGACGACATGGACGGTGTGGCCCACCGCGTGCATGGCCTGTTCAAAGACGAAAATCTCGTATTCCTCGCTGAACTCGCCAACGAGCATCAATATCTTCTTGCCAGCCATATCCGGTTCCTCCCTTGTGGCCACATTTATTCGGATCGCGAAATAATGGGCCTATCGTAAGGCGGAGAGGCGCAAAATAAAAGGCTGAATCGGGAATGTGGTCCGACCAGATAGGGCTTCTGACACCTGGAGCGGATCAGCCGGCGCGCACCCGCCGCCAGGAATATTTCGGGCCTTTGGCCTCCGGCTTCACCGAGGGTTGGTAGGACAGCGGCAGTCCGCCGGTGCGGCCTTGCTCGAGCCGCTTCAGCAGCACCGGGTGCGAGATCTCGAATTCGTCGAAGCCGAGGCGCAGCATGTGCGGCAGCTGGTCGACCAGCACCTGCCCGGTGGCGCGCATGGCGCCGGCGAAGTGGTAACGGCTGCGCAGCAATTCGCCCTTGGAGAACGAGCGGCCGTCATTGAACGCCGGGAAGGCCAGCGCCACCAGCGACAGCTGATCGAGCAGGCCGGCGATCTTTTCGAGCTGGTCGCCGGGCTGCAGCAGCACGCCGATGCGTTCCTTCGCCGACCGCCGCACCTCCGGATCGAGGCCGAGAAACGCCTGCAACGGCAGGATGACGCGGCCATTGCCGACCAGCGCCTCGGCGCTTTCGGCATGAACCCACTCGTCCTCGCGGAACCCATCCGGTGTCCACAGCCGCGTGGCGTTTTCGGCTATCAAGTCACTCATCAAGAAATTTCCCAAGTCCAAAATCTGGATGCCAAAAATCCTGGATCCCAAAAAAGACCCTAAAGCGAGGCGTCGGTCAGCGACCTTTCCAGCCCCGACAAATGAATGCCGCATTCGGTCTTGGCGTGCCCGGCCCAGCGGCCGCTGCGCGCGTCGTCGCCCGGCTGCACCGGCTGCGTGCATGGGAAGCAGCCGATCGACAGATAGCCATAGGCGACCAGCGGGTTTTCACGCAGCGCATGTGCGCGCATGTAGCCGGCCTGGTCTGATGTCGTCCAGTGCGCCAGCGGATTGATGCGGATGCGCGAGCCGACCGCCTCGAACACCGGGAGCGATGCCCGGGTCGCCGCCTGGAAGCGCTTGCGTCCGGTGAACCAGGCGCGGAACGGCTCGACGCCACGCGCCAGCGGCTCGACCTTGCGCACGTCGCAGCAGGCGTCGGTATCGGTCTCGTTCAGATTGCCGGTCGGGTCGATCCTTGCCAGCGCCGCATCGTCGGGCCTGATCACCCGGATATCGGTCAGCCCGAAATCGGCGGCCAGCGCGTCACGATAGCCGAGGGTCTCCTCGAAATGCTTGCCGGTGTCGAGAAAGATCACCGGCAGCGTGCGGTCGATCTCGGCGATCATGTGCAGCAGCACCGCCGAATCCGCGCCGAAGGACGAGACGGCGGCGATTTCGCCGTGAAAGAATTCCCGGGCCGACCGCTCGATGATCTCCAGCGGCTTCAGATGGCCATAGAGCGCGTCGAGACCTGCCGCTTGGGCGGCGATGCCGGCCTCGACGTCGACGATACGGTCAAGCGGCCTTGGTTTCGCCAGCATAGAGCGCCTCCTTGAACGGCGCGGGACCGACACGGCGGTAGGCGTCGATGAATCGTTCGTTTCTGTCCAGCCGAAGCCCGAGATAGGTCTCGACGATCTGCTCGATGGCGTCGGTGATCTCTTCCGAGCTGAAGCCGCGGCCGATGATCTCGCCGACCGAGGTGTTCTCGTCGGCCGAGCCGCCGAGCGTCACCTGGTAGAGCTCGGCGCCTTTCTTCTCGACGCCGAGGATGCCGATATGGCCGACATGGTGATGGCCGCAGGCATTGATGCAGCCGGAAATCTTCAGCTTCAATTCGCCGATCTCGCGCTGGCGCTCCAGCGAGGCGAAGCGCCGCGAGATTTCCTGCGCCACGGGAATCGAGCGCGCCGTCGCCAGCGCACAATAATCGAGGCCGGGGCAGGAGATGATGTCGCTGATCAGGTTGGAATTGGCCGTCGCCAGCCCGATATCGACAAGCGCGTCGTAGACCGCCTTGAGGTCGGCCCGCGCCACATGCGGCAGGATCAGGTTCTGCTCGTGACTGACGCGCAGCTCGTCGAATGAATATTTTTCGGCAATGTCGGCGACCGCTTCCATCTGGCTGTCGGAGGCATCGCCCGGCGTCTCGCCGATGCCCTTAAGCGAGATGGTCACCGCCGCGTAGTCGGGATGGCGATGGGTGACCACATTCTGGTCCAGCCATTCGGAAAAGCTCTTGGAGTCGAGCCGGGCAAGCTTGACCGCCTCGTCGCCTTCCGGCCGGTCGACAAGCGCCGGCGGCGCGAAATAGGCGTCGATGGCGCGGATGTCTTCTTCCGGCAGCCTCAGCTCGGCGTCCTTCAATTCCTGCCATTCGGCCTCGACCTGGCGGGTGATCTCCTCGACGCCGGTCTCATGGACCAGGATCTTGATGCGCGCCTTGAACTTGTTGTCGCGACGGCCGTAGAGGTTGTAAACGCGCAGGATCGCCGTGCAGTAGGACAACAGGTCCGCTTCGGGCAGGAAGTCGCGGATCTTCTTGGCCACCATCGGCGTGCGGCCCTGGCCGCCGCCGACATAGACGGCGAAACCAAGCTCGCCGGTGGCGTTCTTCCTCAGGTGCAGGCCAATGTCGTGCGTCTGGATGGCGGCGCGGTCGCGCTCGGCGCCGGTCACGGCGATCTTGAACTTGCGCGGCAGGAACGAGAATTCCGGATGCACCGACGACCATTGCCGCAGGATTTCGGCATAGGGGCGCGGATCGGCAACCTCGTCGGCGGCGGCGCCGGCGAAGTGGTCGGCGGTGACGTTGCGAATGCAGTTGCCGCTGGTCTGGATGGCGTGCATCTCGACGCTTGCCAAATCCGCCAGGATCGCCGGAATGTCCGACAGCGCCGGCCAGTTGAACTGGATGTTCTGGCGCGTCGTGAAATGCCCGTAACCCTTGTCGTATTTGCGGGCGATATGGCCGAGCATGCGCAGCTGCTTGCTGTTCAGCGTGCCGTAGGGCACCGCGATGCGCAGCATATAGGCATGCAGCTGCAGATAGACGCCGTTCATCAGCCGAAGCGGCCGGAACTGGTCCTCGGTGATCTCGCCGGCAAGCCGCCGCGCGACCTGGTCGCTGAACTCGGCGACCCGGGCCTTGACGAAATCGTGGTCGAACTCATCGTAACGGTACATATTCAGGTCTTTCCGGGCGCGTCCGCCCGTTATTTTTTTCGTTCGAGCATGATCGGGATCATGCTTGTGTCATCTATGCCGCGCGTGCGGCTTGCGGACGGGCCTGCTTGCCCAGATCGTTGCGGGTGGTCGGGCCGGCGGCACGGATCTTTTCACGCAGCCGGACCGCCTCGACCTTGCCGTTGGCCACGGTCACGTCGATCAGGTTGACGTCGACCACTTCGTTGTTGGCGGAGGCCTTGGCGCCGATCGCCTCCAGCCGGTCCTCGGCCGCCTTGTCATGGGCGATGTCGGCATGGTCGATGGTCTCGGCCCAGCCGCCATTGGCGTACCAGACGGCTATGCCGTCGGCGAGGCGGTTCGCGGTCAGGACTTTCATTGGTTCACTCCTTGCGCGGCAGCACGGGCCGCGCTTTCCTGCCTGTGTGCCGCCAGCGGCTCCGACCGTTCGAAATTGGCGCCGGCGACCGCGTCGCCGATGATGGTCATCACCGGGCCGCTGAGATCGGCACGCGCCTCCAGCGATGGCAGGTCGGCGAGCGTGCCGTGGAAACGGCGGCGGTTGGCAAGGCTGGCGTTCTCGACCACTGCGACGGCCGTATCCGGCGACAGGCCGGCTTCGATCAGCCGGCCGGCGACCTCGGCGGCGACCGAGCGGCCCATATAGACGGCGACTGTCGCGCCGGAAATGGCGAGCTTTGCCCAATCTGGCAGCGAATTTCCCTTGAGGTCGTGGCCGGTGGTGAACACCATCGACGACGACACGCCGCGCAGCGTCAGCGGCAGTTCGAAATCGGCGGCGGCGGCAAACGCCGCGGTGACGCCTGGAACCACTTCGTAGGCGACGCCGGCATCGCGAAGTGCCGCCATCTCCTCGCCAGCCCGGCCGAACACCAGCGGGTCGCCGGACTTCAGCCGCACGACGCGCTTGCCGGCATTGCCAAGCTCGACCAGCAGCGCATTGATCTCGGCCTGGCTCTTGGAATGGCAGCCCTTGCGCTTGCCGACCGGCAGGCGCTCGGCATCGCGGCGGCCCATGGCGACGATCGCCTCCGGCACCAGCGCGTCATGGACGATCACGTCGGCTTCCATCAGCAGGCGATGGGCGCGCAGCGTCAAAAGGTCCTCGGCGCCGGGACCGGCGCCTACAAGCGCGATATGGCCCGATGCCGGTTCGTTCGAAAGCAACAGGCCGACCGCTGCATCATGCGCCTCGGAAAGCCGGCCAGCCTCCACGGCACGGGCCGGTGCGCCGCCAAAGAAATCGCTCCAGAAGCGGCGGCGGGCATTGCCTTTCGGCAGCAGTTTTTCGGCGGCGTCGCGCAACGATGCGGCAAGGGCTGCGAGCGGACCGAGCGAGGGCGCCAGCATGCGGTCTATGCGGCTGCGCAGCATCTGCGCCAGCACCGGGCCGGCGCCTTCGGTGCCGATGGCGACGGCGACCGGTGCGCGGTTGACCAGTGCCGGCGTGAAGAAATCGCAGAGCTCCGGCCGGTCGACGGCATTGACCGGAATGCCCAGCCGGCGCGCATCCCCGGCAACGCGGCGGTCGAGCGCCTCGTCGCCGCTGGCGGCAAACACCATCACCGCACCATTGAGATGTGCTGCATCATAGGCGTCGGCAATGTGGGTGGCCCCCGTCTCGGCGATAAAGGCCAGCAGATCGGCGCTTGCGGCATCGCTGACGATGCGCAGCACAGCGCTCGACTGCGCGAGCAGCCGCGCCTTGGCCAGCGCTTCCTCTGCGCCGCCGACGATGGCGACGGCTTCGCCCTCGACCCGCATGAAGACGGGAAAGGCATTGAGCTTGGGCGTGGCTTGCGGCATGACGAGCGGAATCCTGGAACCGTTTGTCAGTTCTACGCGCGGGCGCGAAAAACCAGAAGGCACCCACTCGCGCATCGCTTCGTAGCAGGCAATCTCTTTTCTGCAAGCATGAAGGCCAAGAGAAAAATATTCCACATTCAAATGCGGAGCGGATTGAAGCTGCTGTTGCGGCCCTTGATCCGCTGCCTTTCTAGCGGCTGGCAGAGTCGGCCACAAAACAGATTTTTCTAAATTCTACCAATTTAGTAGATTAAAGCCGCCGGATGCCAACCGAGCCATCAAAGGCAGCCCGGCGCTCTCGCCGGCCCTTGTCGGAATACCGGGTCCGAGTACCGGAACATTCCCGCCTCGGCACGCGTTTGCCCTATGGGCCCAGGCCCGGTCGTGCCCCTGCGGCAAAGGCTTGGCGATGGGCTCGAAAAATCAAAAAAGGAGCGCCCCATGAGCAACGTCAGACTGAAACGCGGACTGTGGATCGTGGTGGCAGATGGCGAAAAGGCGCTGTTCCTCGAGAACCGTGGAGACGTCCAATATCCCGACCTTCAGGTCGTGCACGAGATGGAGCAGGAAAATCCGGCAACCCGAGAACAAGGCACGGACCGCCCCGGCCGCTACAGCGACGGCCCTTCCGTCCACCGCAGTGCGGTCGAGGACACCGACTGGCACCGTCTCGGCAAGGAGCGTTTTGCCGAAGAGATTGCCGACAGGCTCTACAAGCTCGCGCATCGCGGCACCTTCAAGGAGATCGTGCTGATCGCGCCACCGCCGGTGCTGGGCGACATGCGCAGGAAGCTGCACAAGGAGGTCACCGACAAGATAATGGCGGAAATTCCAAAGACGCTGACCAACCACAGCATACCCGATATCGAGAGCCTGCTGCAGGCGACCTGATCGGGGCATCGGCAGCGCAGCAATTCCTTATTGATCGCCACGCTGGAGCAGGCCAGGGTAATCGGCTCGGTTTGCGCTGCCCCTCACCCTTACCCATTCCGGGGCGAGCCGCTTGTCTCGCCCGTCCTTCGGACCCCCGTGAAGGACGGGGAGAGGGGGTCGCCAGCGTTGCGTCCAAGCCCCTTCTCCCCGTTCTGCACGGGGAGAAGGTCCCGGCAGGGGGTTGAGGGGCGGCGCCGACTTTGCCAATTGGTTGCGCCCTACGGAGCAAGCCGCGCCGTAGTGGCAAATCCGCCGGCTCTCCGCCTTTTGCCGCCTTGTCATCGATGTCACGGTGATTGCGGGTTGTCTCGCGACTGTCCCAACCTCCATACTGTCAAGGCGGCGGCTTTTGGTCGGCGCACATCCGACATCGCAATTCCTGAAGGCGCTCCATAGACAATGCCGCATGACACGCCCCTTATCGCCACCGTCGTCGCCGGTCTGGGGCTGGCTTTCGTCTTCGGCGCACTTGCCAACCGTTTTCGCGTGCCGCCGCTGGTAGGCTATCTCATCGCCGGCGTTCTGGTTGGACCGAACACGCCGGGTTTCGTTGCCGATGCCGGTCTCGCCAATGAACTGGCCGAGATCGGCGTCATCCTGCTGATGTTCGGCGTCGGCCTGCATTTCTCGCTGAAGGACCTGCTGTCGGTCCGTGCCATCGCCGTGCCCGGCGCCATTGTGCAGATCGGCTTTGCGACAGCGCTCGGCGCCGGCCTTGCCTGGATGCTCGGCTGGTCGATGGGCGCGGGGTTGGTCTTCGGCCTGGCGCTTTCCGTGGCCTCGACCGTGGTGCTGTTGCGCGCCCTGCAGGAGCGGCGGCTGATCGAGACCGAGCGCGGCCGCATCGCCGTCGGCTGGCTGATCGTCGAGGATCTCGCCATGGTGCTGGCGCTGGTGCTTTTGCCGGCATTGGCCGGCGTGCTCGGCGGCCAAGAGCAGGTGGAGGTGCACTCCAGCGGTCTGCTGTCGCTGCCGGCGAGCTACGGCGTCTGGGGCGTCGTCGGCATCACACTGGCCAAGGTCGCGGCCTTTGTCGTGGTCATGCTGGTGGTCGGCCGCCGGCTTATCCCCTGGATCCTGCACTACGTCGCCCATACCGGATCGCGCGAACTGTTCCGGCTGGCGGTGCTTGCGATTGCGCTTGGCGTCGCCTTCGGCGCGGCCAAGCTGTTCGGTGTGTCGCTGGCTCTCGGCGCTTTCTTCGCCGGCATGATCATGAGCGAATCCGAGCTCAGCCATCGGGCGGCCGAGGAATCGCTGCCGCTGCGCGACGCCTTTTCCGTGCTGTTCTTCGTCTCGGTCGGCATGCTGTTCGACCCGTTCAGCCTGATCAGCAATGGCTGGCCGATCCTGGCGACGCTGGCCATCGTCGTTATCGGCAAGTCGCTGGCAGCCTTCGTCATCGTCGTCGTTTTCCGCTATCCGATCGCAACCGCGTTGATGATTTCGGCAAGCCTTGCCCAGATCGGCGAATTCTCGTTCATCCTTGCCGAACTCGGTGTCGGGCTGAAGCTGCTGCCCGAACAAGGCCGCGACCTCATCCTCGCCGGCGCCATCCTGTCGATCGTCCTCAATCCGCTGATGTTTCTTGCCGTCGACCGGATGAAACCCTGGCTGGAAGCACGCGCCGGCGGGACGGCGCCGTCCGGCGAAGCAAGGCCGATCGGCCCGGCAACCGAGCCCGGCCAGGTGGCTTCGGTCGCGGCGCCTGCGAAGGAGGACGGCCCGCCGCCCAGGACGAGGCTGACCGGCCACACCATCCTGATCGGCTACGGCCGCGTCGGCAGCCTCGTCGGCACGGCGCTGAAGCAGGCCGCCCTGCCCTTCCTCGTCATCGAGGATGCCGACAAGACGTTGGCGAAGCTCAAGGCCGACGGCATCGAAACCGTACCCGGCAACGCGGCGAATGGCGACGTGTTCGCCGCATCCAATCCCGAGGGCGCAAAGCGGCTGATCCTGGCCATCCCCAACGCCTTCGAGGCCGGGCAGGTCGTGCTGCGCGCCCGCGCCGCCAATCCGGCAATCGAAATCATCGCCCGCGCCCATTCCGATGCCGAGGTCGAGCACCTCAAGGGCCTTGGTGCCGACACCGTCATCATGGGCGAACGCGAGATTGCGCGCGGGATCGTCGAAGTGGTGACGGCGAGCAGGACCGAGCCGGCGTTGGCTGCCGACACCGCTACGACGGCTACTCCTTCACAATCGTAATTCCTGCATCGATCAGAAATTTTCTGATTTTTTGAATGTCTTCGGGCGGAACATCCCACCGCCATGACACAGGCGACAGTTGCCGCAAGACACCATAGGCGTTGTCCTGAATCCAATTCTGCAACCGCTTGCGGTCGATCCGACGGTCCAAATGCCCCTGGGACAGCAAGTTGAATGGGAACACATCACGGAGATTTACGTCGAGGTGCCGTTCATCACTTCGCGCATGAAAGGTCCGGCCGAAAACAAAGGATTGCGCCCGTAGCTGTTCTGGCGGGCCATAGAAGGTTTTGTCGACGGTCGCGAAGCGGGAAGACGTTGAGCCATGCGCAAACGCTCTTGGGCCCCAGGAATATGGCATGGACAATCCTATGCCATAGATCGGCTGAAGCTCTTGAACAAGCAGTTTGATGATTCTTTCGAAGGTTTTTTTCGCGTCTGCGTTAGCAGCTCGATCGATATGAATCTCGAAGAGCCTGAAACGATCGACAGAGCAGCCAATGTCTATGGAAAAATCCGATAGCACATTCGGACTTCTCTTCCACAAGTACCCGACCGACTGCCAATCTTTCTTGGTTATAACGTCGCGTTTCGCAAAGTTTCGGTAGAGATAATCCTTGCCCGTCTTTTCGTCGGTGACCGTGGCGATGTCAGGCGCAGAGCCGAGGACCTCGACTATTCGATCCAGTATGTCGCGCGCGCCGGAAATATCTAAACTGGCGGCCCATTCGTAGATAATGAGCGATCCAACCACGTTGGTTTCGGTGAAACGCTCATATCGATCGGTCTGCTCGCTCAAACGTGCTGGCCGCCGTTGATGTGGATTTCCGAGCCGGTCACGTAGGACGCCTGCTGCGAGCACAGGAAGAAGATGATGTCGGCGACTTCCGCCGTGGTGCCCAGCCGTCTCAGCGGAATGGTCTCGACGATTTTTTCCGTGCCCGGCGACAGGATCGCGGTGTCGATCTCGCCCGGCGCAATGGCGTTGACGCGAATGCCGTGCGGGCCGAAATCATGCGCCATCTCGCGTGTCAGCGAGCCGAGTGCTGCCTTCGACGTCGCATAAGCGGTACCGGCGAAGGGGTGCACCCGGGTGCCGGCGATCGAGGTGACGTTGACGATCGAGCCCTTGGCCGACGCCAGTTCCTTGAACAGACCCCGCGCCAGCATGATCGGGGCAAAGAAATTCACCTGAAAGACGTCGCGCCAGACATGCATCGGCGTATCGATCGAGTTCATGCGGCTGTTGCCGTCCTTGAGCTTCGGCGAGATGCCGGCATTGTTGACCAGCGCGTGCAGCTGTCCGCCATGCGCCTCCAGCCGGTGCCGGATTTCCGAGATGGCGATGCCGACATCCTCCTGGTCGGCGAGATCGACCTTGATGTGGTCTTCCGGGCCGGCCGGCCACGGGCAGTCCTCGGCAAAGGCCTGGCGCGAGCAGGTGATGACGCGCCAGCCTTCGCGTGAAAAGCGCTTGACCGTGGCATGGCCGATGCCGCGGCTGGCGCCGGTCAGCACAATGGTCTTTCTGGTGTCGGGTTCAGCCATGTCGCAGGTCTCCAGCCGGACATGTAGCGGAACATCGTCGCGGTTGCGAGGGGGATCGCCGCTCAGCCGCCGGTCAGGATGTCAAGGATCGAGGTCTGCCGCTTCTTGGCCGGGCCGCCAACTTCGCCGGGCGGCACCGGATGCTTGATCGATCCGGTGGCGCTGTCGACGCCCGGCATGGCAAGGCCGCCGGCATCGACCGTCTCGGCAGCGCGCACGGGACGCGAAGCGGGCTGCGTAGCTGCCGCAGGCGGCGCCGATTGGCCGACGGAAGCGACCGGCGCCGGCGGCGCCGTGTCGGACGGTATGTCGTCCGGGACGATGGTGTCGGGCGGCGTCGATTTCCAGGTTCCAGGCAGCGGCCGCACCGGCACGCCCTCATGCGCGGCGACCATGAACTCGTGCCAGGCCTGCGCCGGCAGTGCGCCGCCGGTGACCTTCTTCATCGCGCTGCCGTCATCATTGCCGAACCAGACGCCGGTGGTGAGGTTGGCGGTATAGCCGATGAACCAGGCGTCGCGCGAGTTCTGGCTGGTGCCGGTCTTGCCGGCGGCCGGCCACGCGAACGCCGCCTTCCTGGCCGTGCCGATCTCGACAGTGCCGGTCATCATCGAGTTCATCATGCCGACGACATCGGGCTTGACGACGCGCGGCGCACCGCCGCCATTGTTTTCGTAGAGCACCTTGCCGTCGCTCGTCGTGACGCGGCGGATGAAATGGATGTCCGGCTTATAGCCGCCATTGGCGAAGGGAACATAGGCCGAGGTCAGTTCCAGCGGCGTCACTTCCGAGGTGCCGAGCGCGATCGAGGTGTTGGCCGTCAGCTCGGACTGGATGCCCATGCGGTGCGCCGCCTCGACCACCGCATTCGGTCCGACTTCCATGGTCAGCTGCGCGGCCACCGAATTCAGCGATTTTGCCAGCGCCGTCGCCAGCGTCACCTTGCCGAAATATTTGCCGCCGTAATTGTCAGGCGTCCAGTTGCCGATCTTGATCGGCGCGTCGTTGCGCACGCTGTCGGGCGTACGGCCGGATTCCAGCGCCGCCATATAGACGAACGGCTTGAATGCCGAACCGGGCTGGCGGCGTGCTTCCGAGGCGCGGTCGAACTGGCTGGTCGAATAATCATAGCCGCCGACCATGGCGCGCACCGCGCCGGAATTGTCGATCGACACCAGCGCGCCCTGGCTGACATTGAGCTTCTTGCCGCTCTGGTCGATCAGCCGGCGGATCGATTGCTCGGCGAGCTTCTGCAGCGTCAGATCGACGGTCGTGTCGACGACGATGTCGCGGCGCACGTCGCCGATCAGGTCGGGCAGTTCTTCCATGATCGTGTCGGCGACATAGTTTTCCGAGCCGGTCCAGTAGGACGGCGCGCGCGTCGCCGGCGCGCTCATCGCCGTGGTCATCTCCTTGGCGCTGATCTTGCCCTCGTCGCGCATCGCGGCGAGTACCAGCTGCGAACGCTGTTCGGCCGCCTTCGGGTCGCGCGCCGGCGACAGCCGCGACGGCGCCTTGAGCAGGCCGGCGAGAAGTGCGGCCTCCGACAGCGTGACATCGCGCGCGCTCTTGCCGAAATAGCGGCGCGAGGCCGCTTCGACGCCGTAGGCGCCGGAGCCGAAATAGACCCGGTTGAGGTACATTTCGAGGATCTGGTCCTTCGTATGCTTGTGCTCGAGCCACAGCGCCAGCAGCACCTCCTGCACCTTGCGTTCCAGGGTGCGGTCCGGCGTCAGGAACAGGTTCTTGGCCAATTGCTGGGTCAGCGTCGAGCCGCCTTGCGAGAAATGCCCGCCGACAACGTTGGTGACCATGGCCCGGGAAAGGCCGATCGGGTCGATGCCGAAATGCGAATAGAAGCGGCGGTCCTCGATGGCGATGACGGCCTCGGGAATATAGGGCGACATTTCGTGCAGGCCGACGGCTTCGCCGCCGCTCATGCCGCGATTGCCAAGCAGCTGGCCGTCGACCGAGACGATCTTGATGTTGGGGGCGCGGTCGGGAATGGCCCAGGTGGTGGCCGCCGGCATTTTCGCGCCGTAATAGACGACGATGCCGGCAGTGGCGATGCCGCCCCAGATGGCCAGCACGAAGCACCAGTAGAACAGCCGGCCAAGCACGCCGAACGCACCGCGCCGGCCTTTGCCGCGCCCGCCGCGCGACGGCTTGGCCTTGGACGATTTGCGCTTTGCAGCGGCTTTTCGGTTGCTCGGCACGACGCGGTCCTCCTCGCTCACCGAAAAACCGGCCGAGGATCTCGCCCCCGGCGATGCCTCGAAGCTGGGCTCGATGCGACTGTCTTTCCGGTTCGCCATGCGCTGTGCTGTCTTCCCCATGCCTATGGCGTTCGGGTTGAAGACTAGATGCGGCGATTTAAGGGCGGGTTAAGTCGGGAAAAATCGAAGCAAAGTGTATTCAATCGCTTGCCGAGCCGGCGCGGCCCGCGACAGTGCCAAAGCCCGAAAATGAAAAACCCGCCTCGGCGGGCGGGTCGTTGGAGCCAATGAGCACCATAGCGAGATTAGTAGCATAGCTGCCGGCACAAAGCAAGAACAAAATATGCCTTGCCTCAGAATAATCACTTCAGTTCGGCGGTTGCGACAACCCTCAGTCGTCGGCATCCGCATCGTCGGAGGCCGGCCGCCACCTGATCGGCTCGATCTTCCTTTGCGTATGGCCGTCCGTATAGGCCCACCAGCCGGCGTCGCTTTCGTCCCAGTCGCCGCCGGCCGCCTTCAGCCGGTCGAGCGAACGGTATTGCGCGATGCTCTCGTTCATCACGCCGTCGCTGTCCTGCCAGTAGACGGTGACCTTGGAGCCGTCCTTCGGTGCCGTTTCGATCGGTTTTCGCGCAGCCATTTCAATTCCTCCGGTGAAAGCGAACGGAGCGCCGGGACGAGCGCCCTCGGTTGCTGGCCGATGGCCTTTATGAGAATTCGCTCCGGCGAGACATATGGCGTGGTTTTCGAGAACCGGAGCGTAGCGGACATTTGGGTCCGTGAGCACCGGAAGCGGAGAAAACTGCGCCAGATGCGCCGCCGGAGTAGAATTATCATGAAGGCCATTAGCTGTGGGCGAAGATATCCTCTTCATCCCAGCCCATCAGGTCGAGTTTCGCACGCGTCGGCAGGAAGCGGAAGCAGGCATCGGCCTCCCTGGTCCGGTTGTCGCGCGCCAGCCGCGCGCTCAGCACGTCGCGCAGCCGGTGCAAATAGAGCACGTCGGAGGCGGCATATTCGAGTTGCTCGGGCGACAGCGTCTCGGCCGCCCAGTCCGACGATTGCTGCGCCTTCGACAGGCCGACCCCGAGAAGCTCGAAGCAGATGTCCTTCAGCCCGTGCCGGTCGGTGTAGGTGCGCGTCAGCCGCGACGCGATCTTGGTGCAGAACACCGGCTCCGGCATGACGCCAAAGGCGTTGTAGAGCACGGCAAGGTCGAAGCGGCCGTAATGGAAGAGCTTGGTGATGCTGCGGTTCTTCAGCAGGCTGACGAGGTTCGGCGCCTTTTTCTGGCCGGGCGCGATCTGGATGACGTCGGCCGAGCCGTCGCCCGGCGAGATCTGCACGACGCAGAGCCGGTCGCGATGCGGGTTCAGCCCCAGCGTCTCGGTGTCGATGGCGACCGCCCCGACATCGTAATGCAGCAGGCCGGGCAGATCGTTTTTGTGGAAACGTATGTCGCTCATCGTCTTCTCCGGTCGCGGCCCCGTGCAGCGATGCGCGACGGACCATGCCCGTCCTTGCCGCGATCCGGCGAAAAATCAACAAAAACTTGAGTCTGGCGCAATTTCAGCGTGTCAGCGCCTCGATAATGCGCGCCCAGGAGCGCTGGCCCTTGTGGAAGGAGCTCATCTCGTACTTCTCGTTCGGCGAGTGGATGCGGTCGTCGTCGAGGCCGAAACCGACCAGCAGCGATTCCATGCCGAGATAGGTCTGGAAATCGCCGACCACCGGGATCGAGCCGCCGCTGCCGGTCACCACCGCCGGTTTCGGCCACTCGTCGGACAGCGCCTGCTTGGCCTTGGCGAGGAAGGGCGAGTCATAGGAAAGCTGGATCGCCGGCGAGCCGCCATGCGGGTGGAATTCGACCGAGCAGTCGGCCGGAACGCGCTCCCTGACGAATGCCTGGAAGGCGGCGCGGATTTTTTCCGGATCCTGTTTGTGAACGAGGCGGAAGGAGACTTTCGCCGAGGCTTGTGCTGCGATCACCGTCTTGAAGCCCTTGCCGGTATAGCCGCCGATAATGCCGTTGAACTCGGCTGTCGGCCGCGCCCACGTCAGTTCGAGCACCGAGCGGCCCTTTTCGCCGGACGGAATCGACAGGCCTATCGGTCCGAGGAAGGTCTCGGCCGTCTCGCCGAGCGACAGCCACGACTGCAATATCTGCGACGGCGTTTCCTCGACGCCTTCATAGAAACCCGGAATGGTGACGTGGCCCTCCTCATCGTGGATGTCGGCCAGGATTTTTGCCAGGATACGGATCGGATTGGCGGCCGCACCGCCATAGAGCCCGGAATGCAGGTCGCGGTCGGCGGCCGTCACCGTGATCTCCTCGCCGACCAGTCCGCGCAGCGAGACGCAGATCGACGGCGTATCGCGGTCCCACATGCCGGTGTCGCAGACCAGCGCGAAATCGGCCTTGAGCTCATCCGCATTCGCCTCGAGAAACGGTTTCAGCGACGGTGATCCGGACTCCTCCTCCCCCTCGAACAGGATCGTGATGCGGCACGGCAATCCGCCATGCACCTGCTTCCACGCGCGGCAGGCCTCGACGAAGGTCATCAGCTGGCCCTTGTCGTCGGCCGCGCCGCGGCCGGTGATCACCTTGTGGCCGGGCTCGATCTCCTTGACCGCCGGCGCGAACGGGTCGCTTTCCCACAGTTCGATCGGATCGACCGGCTGGACGTCGTAATGGCCGTAAAACAACAGATGCGGCGCGCCCGCCGGCCCATCGTGATGCGCGACCACCATCGGATGCCCCGGCGTGTCGCGCACGCTGGCGTCGAAGCCGATCAGCTTGAGCTCGGCAACCAGCCATTCGGCGGCCTTGCGGCAGTCGGCGGCGTAGTCCGGATCGGTGGAGATCGACCTGATGCCGAGCAGGCCGAACAGGCGTTCGAGGCTCTGGTCGAAGTTCTTGTCGAGGCGGTCGAGAACAGGGGAAACTGCGGACATCTGCGGGGCCTTTCGATTCTGGCGGCGAATCTAGAGCCCATGCGCCGAAACGGAAAGCCCGCGACCGTTGGGCCACAGGCAGGATGCTGTCCAAAGGCAAAAAAATGCCGCCGTGGTGGAGGGGAACCACGGCGGCCTTTACTCGAAACGATGCGGCAGCCCGGAGAGGGGGGATAGGCTGCCGCAAGTGTCCGGGATAGGCGGGGGACGGGCCTTGCTCCGGACTTCGGCGAAAACTGCCGATGGCGTTTATCTGTGTCTGCGAACGTGGCGATTCAAGGGCACAAAAATTACACTTTTGTAACATAGGCGTGAGCGAACAAAGCTCCGGCCAGGCCGCCAGGGCCGGCCAAGCTCGCACGCCATTTGTCAGGGTGTTGCCGGAACGCTTGGCGCAAGCCGCCTTTGGCATGGACCGCGGCGCTGCGCCGCGCTATCCCTCGTGCCATGAAAAAAGGCGATCATCTCTTCCTTGTCGACGGCTCCGGCTACATCTTCCGTGCCTATCACGCGCTCCCGCCACTGTCCCGCAAGTCCGACGGGCTGCCGACCAGTGCCGTGCTCGGCTTCTGCAACATGGTCTGGAAGCTGACGCAGGACGCCCGCAACACCGATGTCGGCATCGTGCCGACGCATTTCGCCGTGATTTTCGACTATTCGTCGAAGACCTTCCGCAACGACCTCTACCCCGAATACAAGGCCAACCGCTCGGCGCCGCCCGAAGACTTGATCCCGCAATTCGGCCTGATCCGCCAGGCGACCAGGGCCTTCAACCTGCCATGCCTTGAGACGGAAGGCTACGAGGCCGACGATTTGATCGCCACCTATTGCCGGCTTGCCTGCGAAGCCGGCGCCGACACCACCATCATCTCTTCCGACAAGGACCTGATGCAACTGGTCGGCCCAACGGTTGCCATGTACGACCCGATGAAGGACCGCCAGATCGGCGTTCCCGAGGTGATCGAGAAATGGGGCGTGCCGCCGCAGAAGATGATCGACCTGCAGGCGCTGACCGGCGATTCGGTCGACAATGTGCCGGGCGTGCCCGGCATCGGGCCGAAGACGGCGGCGCAATTGCTCGAACAGTTCGGCGACCTCGACACGCTGCTCGCCCGCGCCGGCGAGATCAAACAGGACAAGCGGCGCGAATCGATCATCGCCAATGCCGACAAGGCGCGCATCTCGCGTGACCTGGTGACGCTGAAAAACGACGTGCCGGTGACCGAGGGGCTCGACGAGTTCGTATTGCACGCGCCGGACGGCCCCAGGCTGATCGGCTTTCTCAAGACCATGGAATTCTCGACGCTGACCCGCCGCGTCGCCGAAGCGACCGGAACCGACGCGGGCGACGTTCCAGCCACCCCCGTCACGATAGAGCGTGCCGATACCGCGCACGGCCCCGATATGGGTTTTGGCCTGCCCGCGGCCGCCGAGAGCGCACCGCCGTCGGACGAAGCGGCACTCGAAGCCCCGGCCGCAGCCAGGCAAGGCGACACCCCATCCCTGCTTTCGGCGCTTCGCCTGGAGGCTGCCACCGCCCGCAAGATCGACACCAGCGCCTACGCCTGCATCCGCGACGCCGCGACGCTGAAGGTCTGGATCGCCGAGGCGATGGAGAGAGGCATCGTCGCCTTCGACGTTAAGGCCTCCTCGCCCGATCCGATGCGGGCCGAACTGATCGGCCTTGCCATGGCCGTCGCGCCGGGCCACGCCGCCTATGTGCCGCTTGCCCACAAAAACGGCAATGGCGACCTGCTCGGCGGCGGCGCGGTCGAAAACCAGATCCCGATCCGCGACGCGCTGGCGTTGCTCAAGCCGCTGCTCGAGGACAAATCCGTCCTCAAGATCGTGCACGACATGAAATACCGCCTTGTCGTCATGAGCCGTCACGGCATCGAGATCGGCCCCTATGACGACACCATGCTGATCTCCTATGTGCTCGACGCCGGCACTCATGGTGGCCATGGCCTGGAGGCGCTGGCCGACAAATGGCTCGGCCACGCGCCCATTCCGCTGAAGGAACTGGCCGGTTCGGGAAGAAGCTTCGTCGGCCTCGATCAGGCCGACCTCGGCAAAGCGACGGCTTACGGGGCCGAGCACGCCGACGTCGCGCTCAGGCTCTGGCAGGTGCTGAAGCCGCGGCTTGCCGCCAAGGGCCTGGTCTCGGTCTATGAACGGCTGGAACGGCCGCTGGTGCCGGTTTTGGCGCGGATGGAACAGCGCGGCATCTCGGTCGACCGGCAGATCCTGTCGCGGCTCTCCGGCGAACTGGCACAGGGTGCCGCACGGCTTGAGGACGAGATCTATCAGCTGGTCGGCGAACGCATCAACATAGGCTCGCCAAAACAGCTCGGCGACATCCTGTTCGGCAGGATGGGCCTGCCCGGCGGTTCGAAAACCAAGACCGGCCAATGGTCAACCTCGGCGCAGCTTCTCGAAGACCTCGCCGCCGAAGGCCACGAATTGCCGCGCAAGATCGTCGACTGGCGCCAGCTGACCAAGCTGAAATCGACCTATACCGATGCGCTGCCCGGCTTCATCCACCCCGACACCAAACGCGTCCACACCTCCTACGCGCTTGCCGCGACGACGACCGGGCGGCTGTCGTCGTCGGATCCCAATCTGCAGAACATTCCGGTGCGCACCATCGAGGGGCGAAAGATCAGGACGGCCTTCATCGCCGACAAGGGCAACAAGCTGGTATCCGCCGATTACAGCCAGATCGAATTGCGCGTGCTCGCCCACGTCGCCGAAATCCCGCAGCTCAAGCAGGCCTTCGCCGACGGCGCCGACATCCACGCCATCACCGCCTCGGAAATGTTCAACGTGCCGGTCGAGGGCATGCCCTCGGAAGTGCGCCGCCGTGCCAAGGCGATCAATTTCGGCATCATCTACGGCATTTCGGCCTTTGGCCTCGCCAACCAGCTGTCGATCGCGCGCGAGGAAGCCGGCGACTACATCAAGAAATATTTCGAGCGCTTCCCAGGCATCCGCGACTATATCGACGCGACCAAGGCCTATGCCCGCGAGCATGGCTTCGTCGAGACCATTTTCGGCCGCCGCATCCACTACCCGGAGATCAGATCGTCAAATCCCTCGGTCCGCGCCTTCAACGAGCGCGCCTCGATCAACGCACGCCTGCAGGGCACCGCCGCCGACATCATCCGCCGCGCCATGATCCGCATGGACGAGGCGCTGGAAAAGGCCAAGCTTTCCGCCCGCATGTTGCTGCAGGTGCATGACGAGCTGGTTTTCGAGACGATCGAAGCCGAGGTCGAGGCGACGATCCCGGTCGTCTGTCACGTCATGGAGAACGCCGCCATGCCGGCGGTATCGATGTCGGTGCCGCTGCACGTCGACGCCCGCGCCGCCAACAACTGGGAAGAGGCGCATTAACGTCCCGTCTGCAGCCGGCTAAGTTGCGATCCTTCCCAGATCGGATGTCGCCGCGGCTTTCGCCAACCGTCGGCGTTGCAAAAATGGGCGGTGAAATTGAAGCTGCCAATCTCCCCCCTTGCGGGGGAGATGTCCGGCAGGACAGAGGGGGGTGCTGTCCCTCGAACACCAGTAAATTAGCTGGCGCAGCCCTCAAGCCGCCTCGGCCAAACACTTCGCACAAGTCCCACGAAACTCGATCACCGCCTTCTTGGCGGCGAAGCCGGTCGAGCGCACCCATTCGTCGAGCCGGTGGCCGACATCGTGGTCGGAGAACTCGGTCACCTGGCCGCAGGTGTCGCAGATGGCAAACGCCGTCATCGAATGGCTGTGGTCATGCGGCTCGGCGCAGGCGACGAAGGAATTGAGGCTTTCGAGCCTGTGCACGAAGCCGGACTTCACCAGCGTGTCGAGCGCCCGGTAGACCTGCAGCGGCGCGCGAAAGCCGCGCTCGCGCAATTGGTCGAGCAACGTATAGGCGCTGAGCGGGCCGCTGGCGGCCTCGAGTTTCTCGAGAACGCAAAGCTGGTTCTTCGTCAGTACATCCCTTGCCGCCATGATCCTGTTCCAAGCCGCTTCGTGCCGATCACTGCCATTTTCGCATGCGATCGGACCACTTCCACTGTGATAGCGACGAACTGCCATTTTTGCTACTGTTTCTGTTCACAGCCGGTGGTCGGCTGGCCGGCGGCGCCATATTCAAAATACTGACAAGATCCTCGGCCAGGCTGGCCCGGCTTGGAAATTCGATCGGGCTTGGGGAAGCAATCATGATCAAAGTGACGCGGCGGACGCTGCTTGCCGGCACGTCCGCGCTGGCCGCTGCCGGCCTGGTGCCGTTTCGGGCATTCGCGGCGGCGCGCACCTACCATGCGCTGCTTGTTGCCTGCACCGATTATCCGAACCTGCCGAAGAAGAACTGGCTGATCGGACCGAAGAACGATGCCGGCCTGGTGCGCGATTACCTCCTGAAGAACACGCCCGCGCCGGTGAAATTCCTGGCCGAAAACGTCAAGCTGCTTGTCAAGGATGTCGAAGGCGCCAACGGACCGCCGACACATGCGGCGATCAAGGCGGCGTTGGCCGACCTTGCCGCCAAGGTCCAGCGCGACGATTTCGTCTACCTGCATTTGTCCGGTCATGGCGCGCAACAGCCGGCGGCGAACAAGGGCGACGAGACCGACGGCCTCGACGAGATTTTCTTGCCGTCCGACATCGACAAATGGGTCAACCGCGACCAGGGCGTGCCCAATGCGCTGGTCGACAACGAGATCGGCACCGCGCTCGACGCCATCCGCGACAAGGGCGCCTTTATCTGGGCCGTGTTCGACTGCTGCCATTCCGGCACGACGCGCGCGCCGCCGAGGTCGACGATGAGCTTGAACGCAAGGTCGAGTTCGCCGATCTGGTCGGCGGCGACGACGCTGCCAGGGCGGCCGCGGTGAAAGCCTATGACGAGCTTGCGTCGGCCGCGCCGCGCGGCTTTGACGAGGACGGCCAGCGCAAGCCGGCCTTCAAGCTGACACCGACCGGCGCCGAGCCGACGACTAAGGGCAAATTGGTCGCCTTCTACGCGGCGCAGACGGTGGAGACGACGCCCGAGATGCCGCTGCCCAAGGGCACGGCCGATGCGCCGCGTTTCGGGCTGTTCACCTTCACCATCCTGTCGAAACTGGCCGAGAACCCCAACATCACCTACCGCCAGCTCGGCCAGGCCGTGCTGCAGCAATATTCGGCGGACGGCCGCACCCGGCCGACGCCGCTGTTCGAAGGGGAACTCGACGCACGCGTCTTCGGCACCGACAAGACCGACACGGTCATGCAATGGCCGATCGTCATCGAGAACGACAAAGCCACGATCGGCGCCGGACTGCTGCATCGCCTCACCCCCGGCAGCAGGCTCGCAATATTGCCGTCGGCGCTGTCGCCGCTGTCCGAGGCGCTTGGCTATCTCCAGGTTCAGTCGGCGAAAAACCTGGAAAGCCGGGTCAAGCCGGTCGAGTTCGGCGGCAAGCCGGCGCTCAAGCTGGCCGACATCCCCGCCAATGCCTATGCCAGGCTGGCCGAGCTCGCCGTCGACTACAAGCTCGTGGTCGCGCGGCCGGCAGCGGCCAAAGGCCTCGAGAAAGAGGCCGCGCTGGCGAACTCGGTTCTCGACGA
Source organism: Mesorhizobium sp. M1329 (assembly GCF_040318035.1). Classification (NCBI taxonomy): domain Bacteria; kingdom Pseudomonadati; phylum Pseudomonadota; class Alphaproteobacteria; order Hyphomicrobiales; family Phyllobacteriaceae; genus Mesorhizobium; species Mesorhizobium sp. M1329. The sequence continues at coordinate 53,791 of NZ_JAMYLN010000006.1, forward strand.
ACTGGCGGCCAGGGAGAGCTCGGGGTTCCACATCGCGCTAATCGAGCCGGGCAAGAGCGCAGATCTGCGTCTCGCCGTGCTGCGCGAGAACGCCATTGCCGGCGCCGCAGAAGATGCCACCGACGCGCCTGCGCTGTGGTTCCTTCCGGCTTCGGGCGACATGACGCTCAAGGAAGGCAACAAGCCGCCGATGATCGTCATTCATCCGGATGGCCGCGAAACGTTGATCGACGCCGCGGCAGGGACTCTGACGAAAATCTTCCGCGCCATCGGCCTGTCGAGGCTGGCCGCCGCTTCCGACTATCGGCCGGAAGAGGTCAGTGTCGAGTTCCGGATCAAGCGCCTGGACAATGACACGCTGCAGCCGATCGAACCGTCGACGGTGCCGCGTGTTTCGCCCGATGATCAGGTGCACGTGCTGGCCAGGAACAGCTCGACCAACCTGGTCGACATCAACGTCCTCTATGTCGGCTCCGATTATTCCATCCAGCATTTTCTTGCCGAGCGCCTTACCGAAGGCGCCGTGCTCGAGGAAGGCTTGTTCAAATTCACCGACACCAGCTTCGGCATGGAGCGGATGATCGCCGTCTTGACCGAGGCGCCGCCGCAGAGCGAGAAGCAGGATCTGAGCTTCCTGGCGCAAGAAGGCGTTGTCTCGGTAACGCGCGGACTGGGACAGCCAAGCTTCGCCGACATGCTGGCCGATATCGGCATGGCGCCGCCGACGCGGTCGGCCATGCGGCTCACCGACGACAAGGGGTCGAAGGGCGCCGTGATGATCTTCCCGATGGAGACGGTGCCGCGCGCCTGAGGCGGGGTCGGTGCCCGGCCGGGCCTCTTGCCTGATCGGCTGATAATGAACATTCTTTGACCGCCGCTGTCGGCGGCCGAACGGAACGGATGAGGGCGTTCGTGAACAGGATCGTATTTTCGCGGCGCGCAACAACTGCCGGCCTTGTCGCCGGGCTATTGCTGGCCGCCAATGCTTCGGCGGACGAGGCTTGCGGCCTCTGCGCCAAGGAGGTCGTCATCAACTCCGAGCTGGCGAGCTGCTTTCTCGACCAGTACGACCAGATCGCCAAAACCGGCAACACCGCCGTCGTCGTCGATCTCAGCAGCTGCACCTCACGCGGCGTGGTCGAACCGTTGCCGTCGCCAGGCAAGGCGCAGGCGGAGCCTGACGTGCAGTTCATCGTCTCGCGCGCGCAGCTGGATTGCCTGAAGAAGAAGCTGGAGACGCCGGGCATCGTGCTCGACCCGTCCGCCACCATAGAACTGGACAGCTGCGGATGACGAAAGCAGGGGGCAGCGCAACGCAGCAGGCAGTGTCAGCGCCGACATTGGAAAAGAAGCCGGTGTCCCTGCCGGAAACTGTCGAAGGCCTGCCGTGGGTGAGCAATCACGAGGTCAAGAAGGGGGCGAACCCGTTCACCGATCGCGACTGGCGCATGCTCGTCTATGCCTGGTCCGGATTGCTGGTACGCCTGGCGATCATTTTCACCTTGATCTTTTCGGTCTACCAGTTCCTGGCGAACCAGGAGCAGAAGCGCGTCGAACAGACGATGTCGCTGGTCGAGCTCTGGGAAAGCAAGGATTACCAGCAGGCACAACGGGCCCTCAAGCAACGCCTGGCGGCGCTCAACGCCAAATACGGCAATCTGCTCAGTGCCAATCCGACGCCAACCGAGGAACAGGTGTTCAGACAGCGCATCGGCATCGAAGCGATGAGCGCTACTGGCGGCGACATGCCGCTTGCCGAGTTCAGCGATAATTTCGACCGCATCGTCTATTTTCTCAACCGCCTTTCCTTCTGCGTCGAAGGCAGGCTGTGCTCGCGCGAGGTCGCCGACTCCTATTTCCGCGACTACGCCGCTTCGTTCTGGAGCTATTTTGCCGGCTATATCGACAAGGAGCGCAAGGCCGGCTCGCCGACCTTCGCCCTGCCGATCGAGAACTATGTGCGCCAGGCGCCAGCCTCGGCCCAGTCCAGATAGTCCCCCAAAATGCGAAAGCCGGCGACGGAAATGCTCCGCCGCCGCTAGAGCATTTTGCAGCCAAGTGGAATCACTTGGCGTCGCAGAAATGCGGCTAGACAAACAGATAGAGCGGAATGCACTGTTCAATTCGAACGCATTCCGCTCTAGCCCTCCGCGACGATCGCGGCCGAAATTCTGCACGCCTATTTGTACAGACTGTTGATCCACTGGACATTGATGGCGTTCAGGCGCACGGCGGTATTGGCATCCGGGCTCTCGGCCACGTTTACGCCGGTGATGACGCGCTGCTTGGAGCCATTGTCATAGGCATAAACTGAGCTGCCGCTCGATCCTGGAAAAGTGTCGCAGTCGTACTGGAAATACTCGGTGGCGATGTTTTCGGCATGCACTTCGCAGGTCGCCTTCCACATCGTGCCCATCGGCTTGTCGCCGGGATAGCCGATGATGTTGGCGGTGAAATCGCCGAGATCCACGTAATTGGCATAGCCCAGCCAGCCGAGATTGGTGCCGACATCCTGTTTCAGGGTGACGATGCCGAGATCCCATGGCACGACCGAGCCGTAGAAGCCCTGGTAATTGTCGATGAAGCCCTGGACGATATAGGCGCTTTCATAGGTGAAGGCGCCGAACGGTGCGTCGTCGGCGGTCTTGCCATTGAGGGCCGGCACGAACAGGATATCGTCGAGCCAGGCCTTGTCCTCGTGGCTGTAGAGGCAGTGCGCCGCGGTGAGCACCGTGCGCGGGCCGATCAGTGTCGCCGAGCAGCTGCCGTAACTGCCGCTCTTCGATTTGCCTTCGAGATAGCCGATTGCGGTGAACGGGTAGGTTTTGGTATTCTTGATCTGCTCGCGGTCGTCCGTGCCGAACACCTGGCGGCCGGCCTCTTCGCCTCCGTTCAACCCGGAATTGTCGGACTTCTGCCCGTCGGCGGGCGCGTTCATTTCCTTGATGACAAGGTCCTTCAGCGTCTCGTTCGGGTCGATCTTGATGTCCTTGCCATCGGCGGAGCGGCCGACGATGCCATAGGATTTGACGGCCGTTGCTTCGTCGGTGAGCGGCGCGGCGCGGTTGGCCTCGTCGTCGGTCAGTTTCGGCGGGGCGATCGGTTTCGCCCGGCCGGGCTTGTAATCGCCCGATGTCACGTCCCGCATGCTTTCGCCGTTGCCGGCATTGGCGGAACCTGGATCGGCAGCCAAGGCAGGAACCGCCCACATTGCGGTGGAAAGCAACGCGGACGCAATAATGCTATGTGTCAGTTTTGTCATGATGAGACTCTCCCAAAAGTCAGCAAGGACTGGATCAAGATACAGAAATATTGTCGAGATCGTGGTGGCGCAGAAAAATGAAATTAGTTACCGGTGCCTTTACCGGGCCATTATTCAGTGCAGCCAGTTTAGGTCCCCCCCAAAAATGCCTGCAACGGTATACTGCCTAAAATAATCCAAGATTGGCAACGACAAATTGCTTCCACATAGCCTGTGGGGGGCTATAGGATTTTGGGTGGGTTTGGTTCGACAGCACGACTAGCAGAAATGGTGCTCGGCTTTGTGACGGATCGTGCTTCGCCGTGGAGCATGATCTCACCGGCCGGTTCCATTTCAGTAGATCATGCGTCGGCGACTGACTGTCGGAACATCGTCTCAGGGGGCTCGAGGTGAAGATCATCCATAGGTTCAGACCGATTGCCGCCGCCGCGCTGCTCGGCATCGCGGCGGCCGTGCCGGCCGTCAATTCCGTTCATGCCGGAGACGCGGCCGCCCGGCCGGAGGCGGCGATCTCGCCGATGAAACGCGTGGCCGAGGCCAGGGCAAAGGCCAGGGCGGTGAATCCCGACGGCGCCGATCGCGTCTACGGCGGCAAAGAGGCCGAGAAGGACGCTTACCCGTTCCAGGTGGCATTGCTGACCACCAGCAAACTGGACAAAAGCCCGGCCTCGCAGGCGAATGCGCAGTTCTGCGGCGGCAGCCTGATCGCGCCGCAATGGGTGCTGACGGCGGCGCACTGCCTCAATGACGACGGCGAGCCGATTTCGCCTGATGTGGTGACGGTGCTCACCGGCGCCACCGATCTGAGCGAGGGCAAGCGCTACAAGGCGGTGGAGATCATCGTCAACGAGGGCTATAGCGAGCAGACGCTGGACAACGATCTCGGCCTGATCCGGCTGGCCGAGCCGGCTGATGCCCCGACCATCAAAATTGCCCGTGAGCCGACCCCCGACGCCGGCAAGACGACGGTCACCGGGTGGGGCAAGATGCAGGACGGAACATTTCCCACCGCGCTGATGGTCGCCGACCTGGACCTCCAGCCGAACGCAACCTGCAACAGCGGCATCAAGGCGATTTATGCGCATGATTTGAAGGCAGCGCTCGGCGAGCTCGCCCGCCGCATGCGTTATTCGGAAAGGGGCATCGAGGCGGCTGCCAACGCGATTGCTGCCGACATGGCCGATCCGCTGACCGGCAACATGATCTGCGCCGGCACGGCCAGCGGCGAGCGCGACGCCTGCAATGGCGACAGCGGCGGACCGCTGTTCATGACCCGCGCCGATGGTCCGGTGCAGGTCGGCGTCGTCAGCTGGGGCGAAGGTCCGGCCGACGGCGGCACCGCCTGCGGCCACAAGAACGCCTACGGCATCTACACGCGGCTGGCCAATTACACCGGCTGGATCGAGGAAAAGATGAATACCGCAGCGCCCGTACCCGCAGCGCCCAAAGCCCTCGGCACGGCGCAGAAACCGGCCACGCCCTGACCGGCGTCATTTGCTGAATGAATGAACGGCGGGAGCAATCCCGCTGTTTCTGTCCGGAACCTTAGGTTGGGACTAGAACCAGCGATCGCGGCGCTGGTCTGTGGCGGCCAAGGTGAGGCCGAGTAGCGCCCCTACAGCCGCTCCGAGGATGAATGCCGACGATACTGTGCCGGGATTATCCTGGACAACCCCGGACACCGTCTGCGCCCTGTTGCGCAGGGCTTGTGCAGTCCGGGAGGCGCGGTCAGCAGCGTTGTCATACCAGCCGCTGGCGTCTTCGATCGCCTCTTCCGCGCGTTCGGCCAAGGTCCGATTGATCTTGCTGATCTCGCGTTTCAGCTGCGCGACCTGCTTCTCCAGGGCTTCCTGAGCTTCACGTTGAGTCATCTTGGGTGCTGCGGATTCGTTTGGTTCGTCGGCCATGGCAATCTCCTTTGCTCAGGTGAGGATCAACGGCGTGCCCGCTGTGCGGGTTCCTCGGCAAAACGATTCTGTCCGGTGTTTGTTCGTTGAAAGCGCGGCTTTGCCTGCGAAATCGGCTTGAACATCGGATCGTTCCGGCGCTCCCCGCGTTGGTGAAAACGCCACAAGGGAGGAACCGTCATGGACAACGATCGGCATGAAAAGATTCGGCAACGAGCCTATGAAATCTGGATGCGGGAGGGCCGCCCGGATGGCGCGCATGAGCGTCATTGGCAACAGGCGAAGCAAGAGCTTGGCTACGATGTGACGACGACCGGCCAGGCCAATGATGACGCGGCCGAGCACGGTCCTGCTGGAACGATCGCCAGTTCCGACGTTCTGACGGTCGAGGCACTGGCGATGCGCACCGGGATAACCGGTGACCAGGCGCAAGAGCTGATCGACAGGCTTGGCACCGACAGGGCGACGCTCGAGCAAGCCGCGCGGAACCTCAAGACAGCCGAAAGTTAGCGGCTGGCCACCGTGTCGAAGACAGCTGCCAGTTTTCGCTGCCGCGTCTTTTCGATGAAAACGGACCGCAGACCGTCGTCGCCTACTTCCGAGGCGGCCCCTTGCGTTCGGCCGATGCCGCCCAGAGGTTGATGTCCGACTCGCGTGCAAAGGTGTCGATCTCGGCGAGCTCGGCATCGCTGAAGTCGAGCGCCTTCAGCGAGCCGACGCAATCCTCGACCTGTTCCGGCCGGCTGGCGCCGATCAGCGCTGACGTCACACTGCCCCGGCGCAACACCCAGGCCAGCGCCATCTGCGCCAGCGTCTGACCGCGGCGACGGGCGATGACGTCCAGCGCCTCGATATTGGCGATCGATTTGTCATTGATGAATGCCGGGCGCAGCGACTTGCCCTGGCTGGCGCGGCTGCCATCGGGGATGCCGCCGAGATATTTGTCGGTCAGCATGCCTTGCGCCAGCGGCGAGAACACGATCGAGCCGACGCCAAGCCCCTCCAGCGTATCGAGCAGACCATCATCCTCGACCCAGCGGTTGAGCATCGAATAGCTCGGCTGATGGATCACGCAAGGCGTGCCGAGCTGCTTCAAAATATCGGCGGCTTCGCGGGTACGCTGCGAATTATAGGAGGAAATGCCGGCATAGAGCGCCTTGCCCGAGCGCACCGCCTGATCGAGCGCGCCCATCGTCTCTTCCAGCGGGGTGTCGGGGTCGAAGCGGTGCGAATAGAAGATGTCGACATAGTCGAGCCCCATCCGCTTCAGGCTCTGGTCGAGGCTGGCCAGCACATATTTGCGGCCGCCCCATTCGCCGTAAGGTCCTGCCCACATTTCGTAGCCGGCCTTGGTCGAGATGATCAGCTCGTCGCGATAGCCGGCAAAGTCAGTCCGCAGGATTTCGCCGAACGCCTGTTCCGCCGAGCCGGGCGGCGGGCCGTAATTGTTGGCGAGGTCGAAATGCGTGATGCCGAGGTCGAACGCCTTGCGCGTGATCGCCTGCTTGGTTCTGTGCGGCGTGTCGTCGCCGAAATTGTGCCACAGCCCAAGCGAGATCGCCGGCAGCTTCAGGCCGGACCGCCCGCAGCGATTGTAGACCATCTTTTCGTAGCGGTTTTCGGCGGGGACATAGGGCATGGGAAATCCTCAAATCGAAACGAGCCCGACGGCTGCCGCCGCGACAGTGGGGCAGTCGAGCTTGCCACCCTTAGCCTCTCCCCGCGCAAACGGGGAGAGGCTTTTTGCGGTGCTTGGGAGGTGCGCCGCCTACTTCGTTTTCTTCTTCGCCAGCAGCTCCTTCGCCGCCTTGACGCCGAGTGCCGCTGGCCGCTCGCAGCTGGTCTGCATGGCAACGAACTTTCCCGTTTCGCCCGAGCGCAACAGGCCGGTCATGACGTCGACGGCATGCAGCGCCAGTTCCATCGAGCAGCGATGCGGCCGGCCTTCCCCGATCGCGATCGCCATGTCGGCAAGGCCGGCGGTGCGATAGTTGGCCATCATTCCGTGCGAATGCATCTCGTTGGGCACGCCGAACGGATGCGGCCATTTCGGCAGCTTCTTCACCGGCTTGGCGGCTTCGGTGTAGCGCACTTCGCCGCCGAAGAAGTTCGGATCTGGCACGAACACCGTGCCCGCCTCGCCATAGAGCTCCATCGGCGCGTGGCCGTGGCTCCAGACATCCCAGCTGGTGTTGAGCGTCACCACGGCGCCGTTCTCGAATTCCAGCACGCCGTGGATCGTCGTCGGCGTGGAGACCGGGATCTTTTCGCCGGCGCGCGGCTTCGAGCTGATGATGCGTTCCGTCATCGGGATCGAAGCAAAAGCCGCGACCCGCTTCACGGGCCCGATCAACTGGATCAGATTGGTGATGTAATAGGGTCCGATATCGAGCACCGGCCCGGCGCCCGGCTGGAAGAAAAAGTCCGGATTGGGGTGCCAATGCTCCATGCCATGGCTCATCACATGACAGGTGCCGCTGGTGATCCTGCCGAGCTTGCCGGTGTCGATCAGGTCGCGGACAAGCTGGTGCGCGCCGCCGAGGAAGGTGTCGGGGGCCGAGCCGATGCGCAGCCCCTTGTTTTCCGCCCGTTTCTTCAGGTCGAGCCCTTCCTTGACCGACAGCACGAAGGGCTTCTCCGAATAGACGTGCTTGCCGGCGTCGAGGATCTGCTTCGACACCTCGTAATGCACCGCCGGAATGGTCAGGTTGACGATGATATCGATATCGTCGGCCTTGAGCAGCCCCTCGACGGTTTCGGCGCGCAGCTTGAACTCTTTTGCCCGCGCTTTCGCCGCTTCCATATTGATGTCGGCGCAGGCACGCATCTCGATGCCGCGAAACAGCGGCGCCAGCGAGAAATACGCCTTCGAGATGTTGCCGCAGCCGATGACGCCGATGCCAAGTTTTGTTGCCATGCTGGTGTGCTCCTAATAGGTCTTGGCAGCTGCGATCGAGCGGCGGGCGAAGCGCTCGATATCGTTGGGATTGTCCTGTTCCATGACGTAGTATTTCGCGGCGCTTTTGGCGCGCAGCGCCTTGACCAGGCCGGGCCAGTCGATGGTGCCGTGGCCGACATCAGACCAGCCGTCCTCGTCGAGGCCCTCGCCCGGCTTGGCCAAGTCCTTGACATGGACGGCGACGATGCGCTTGCCGTGCTTCTCGATCCAGGGCAGCGGATCGACGCCGCCGCGCACCACCCAGGCGACATCCATCTCCCAGCCGATGTCGGGCGCAGAGGAAAGGATATGGTCCTGCGGCACCGAGCCGTCGGCGAGCGCCTTGAACTCGAAATCATGGTTGTGCCAGGCAAAGCCATAGCCGGCTTTCTTGGCTGTTTCGCCGACCTTGGCCAGGCGTTCGCCGAAGCCGCGCCAGCCGGCGGCGTCGGCCGGCCTGAACTCGGCGTTCAGGAACGGGCAGATGAGCAGCGTGATGCCGAGCGCATCGGCCGTCCTGCGCACGCTGTCGAAATCCTTCTCGAGCGCGTCGATCGAGAAATGCCCGGTCGGCATGGCGAGTCCGTTCTTGTCGAGCTCGGCACGAAACGCCTTGGGATCGTCATAGACGCCGCCGAACCCTTCGACTTGGCTGTAACCAAGCTCGCCCAGCATCTTGAGCACGCCCTCCCAGGGCTGGAAATTGCGGGCGCTGTAAAGTTGGAATGACCAGTTCATCGTCTCTATCCGTTTTCTTGTGGATGGTTAGTCTTGGGGGATGAGTAAGTCTTGGGGGATGAGTCTTGGGGGGATGGAAGAGTCTTGGGAGGCTAAATCATGCTCTAGAGGCGGTTACCTGTGGCGGCGTCGAACAGCGAGGCGCGCATCGGGTCGAAACCGATGCCGACCGCCTCGGCGTTGTTTGGCGTACGCTCGGCTGTCACCCGTACCGTGAAATTCTGGCCGCCGAGCTTCAGCCAGACCAGCGTGTCGGAACCCATGGGCTCGACGACCTCGACGTTTGCCGTGGCTGCAAACGGCCATCCCGTGCCGCTGTTGAACGCCACGTGCTCGGGGCGGATGCCGAACACGGCCGGCCCCGGCACCGGGTCCTTCTCGAAAGCATAGGTGGCAAGCGGTATCCGCACATCCTCGGCGACAAAGTGCCAGTCGCCTGCCGCCTGCTCCAGCCTGCCGTCGAGAAAGTTCATTGCCGGCGAACCGAGGAAGCCGGCGACAAACCGGTTGACCGGCCGGTTATAGATGGTCTGCGGTGCATCGAGCTGCTGGATGACGCCGCCCTTCATCACCGCGATACGGTCGGCCAGCGTCATCGCCTCGATCTGGTCGTGGGTGACGTAGATCATGGTGTTCTCGAGCTTGCGGTGCAGCAGCTTGATTTCGACGCGCAATTCCGCGCGCAGCTTGGCGTCGAGATTGGAGAGCGGCTCGTCGAACAGAAAGACATCGACGTCACGCACAAGTGCGCGCCCGATCGCCACGCGCTGGCGCTGGCCACCGGACAGGGCCGCCGGCTTGCGGTGCAAAAGCGGTTCGATCTGCAGGATCTCGGCGGCCCGGGCGATGCGCTTGGCGATCTTGTCCTTGGCGAGGCCGGCAACGCGCAGCCCGAACGACAGGTTCTTCTCCACCGTCATCTGCGGATAGAGCGCGTAGGACTGGAACACCATGCCTATGCCGCGATCCTTCGGCTCTTCCCAGGTGACGTTCTTGCCCTTGATGAAGATGCGGCCTTCGGAAACGTCGAGCAGCCCGGCAATGCAGTTGAGCAGGGTCGACTTGCCGCAGCCGGACGGGCCGAGCAGCACGATGAACTCGCCTTCGGCGACATCGAGGTTGAGCGTCTGCAGCACCGATATCGCGCCGAAATTTAGCGACAGGTTCTGGATCGAGACGCTGGTGCCGTTTGCCCCCTTGCTGCCGCTTACCGCAACGCTGCCGTTTGCGTTCATCGCCATCACCCTTTCACCGCGCCGGCGGCGATGCCGCGCACAAACAATTTTCCGGACAGGAAATAGACGATCAGCGGCACCAGGCCGGTCAGGATGGTGGCTGCCATGTTGACGTTGTACTCCTTCACGCCTTGCACCGAGTTGACGATGTTGTTGAGCTGCACCGTCATCGGATAGGTGTCGGGGCGGGTGTAGACAACGCCGAACAGGAAGTCGTTCCAGATGCCGGTCACCTGCAGGATGATGGCGACGACGAAGATCGGCAGCGACATCGGCAGCATGATGCGGAAGTAAATGCCCCAGAAGCCGGCGCCGTCGACACGCGCTGCCCGGAACAGCTCCTCCGGCATGGAGGTAAAGTAGTTGCGGAACAACAGCGTGAGGATCGGCATGCCGAAGATGGAATGGACGATCACCAGGCCGCTGAGGCTGCCGTAAAGACCGACCTCGCGAAGGATGATGACGATCGGATAGATCATCACCTGATAGGGGATGAAGGCGCCGACGATCAGGATGATGAAGAAAGTGTCGGCGCCTTTGAAGCGCCAGTTGGCAAGCGCATAGCCGTTCACCGAGGCGAGCGCGATCGACAGGATCACCGACGGGATGGTGATGCGCACCGAATTCCAGAAGCCACGCGACAGCCCGTCGCAGTTGAGCCCGGTGCAGGCGCTCGACCAGGCCTTGACCCAGGGCTCGAAGGTGATCTCCATCGGCGGCGAGAAGATGTTGCCGAGGCGTATCTCGGGCATGCCTTTGAGCGATGTCACCACCATCACGTAGAGCGGCAAAAGATAGTAGAGCGCCACCACGATCAGCGTGCCGTAGAGGAAGATGTTGCGGCGCGAGAATGTGTGGCGCGGCTTCGGCCCGCTCGGCCCGCCGGTGCCGGCAATGGCAGGCGATGAAACGGCTTGGTCAGACACGCTTCTTGCCTCCGAACTCGAGATAGGCCCACGGCACGATGACGATGATCACCGACAGCAGCATCATCGTCGAGGCGGCGAACCCCTGACCGAGGTTCTGGGCGAAGAACATGTAATCATAGACATATTTGGCCGGGACTTCGGAGGCGATGCCGGGCCCGCCGCTGGTCTGGGCGACGACAAGGTCGTAGACGCGAACGATATTGGAGGCGACGATGACGAGCGTGGTGATGAAGACCGGCCGCATCATCGGTATGATGATGAACAGATAGGTCTTCCAGGTCGGTATCCCGTCGACCCGCGCGGCCTTCCAGATATCCTCGTCGATCCCACGCAGGCCGGCCAGCATCAGGCACATGATGAGCCCGGTGCCTTGCCAGAGAGCGGCGATCAATATGCCGTAGATGACGATGCTGGAATCATAGAGCGGATTGAAGCTGAAGCTCGTCCAGCCGAGGCTGCGCACCACTGCCTGGACACCGAACTCGGGATTGAGCAGCCACTGCCAGACGAGACCGGTGACGATGAAGGACAGGGCGAAGGGATAGAGGAAAATGGTCCGGAACGTGTCCTCGAACCGGATCTTCTGGTCGAGCAGGGCAGCAAGCAGGAAACCGATTACCAGCGAGAACACCAACGACAGCACGCCGTAGATCAGCAGGTTCTCGATCGAGATCAGCCAGCGCGGCGTCGCCCACAGCCGGTAATACTGGTCGATCCCGACGAAGTGCAGCCGCGGCAGCAGCTTGGAATTGGTGAAGGAATACAGCACCGTCCAGACGGTGCCGCCGACAAAAATCACCAGCGCGGTGAAGATCATTGGGATCGAGGCGATTTTCGCATTGAGGTTGCGAAAGAGTTGGCTAGGGCGTTCGCTCTTGCTCATCTGCACAGCCGGGCTGGATCGGGTAAGGGCCGGAGGGTCAAGAGGCCTTGACCCGAGCTCCCGACCCTGCGCTCGCAGGGGCGGGAGTGAGGCGGTTGGTCGATCGCTCAATCGGCCGAACCGACAATGGCGGCGAAGCGCTTCTGCGCATCTTCCACGGTCATGTCCTGCTTGGCGAAGAACTCGGAGAAAAGATCCTCCTTTTGCTTCTGCGTATCCTGCGAAAGCAGCTGATCGGTCCAGGGCATGACATTGCCCTTGGCGAGGATTTCGAGGCCCTTCTTCATGCAGTCGTTCGCCGCCTTGAGGTCGACGTCGCCGCGCACCGGCAGCGAACCCTTCTTGAGATTGAAGGCGACCTGCGTCTTGGGATCGAGCAGCGTGTGGGCCAGCACTTCCTGTGCCTTCGATTTTTCGGGATCCTTCAGCAGCGGGAAGTAGAAAGCGTCGCCGCCGGTGGCGATCATCTCGTTGAGACCGAGGCCCGGAAGGCAAGTATAGTCCTTACCGGCGACCTGACCGGCAACCTGGAACTCGCCCTGCGCCCAGTCACCCATGATCTGGCCGCCGGCCTTGCCGGTGATGACCAGGTTGGTGGCCTGGTTCCAGTCCTGCACATTGGTGTTCTTCGCCATCTTGCGGGCGTCGTCCGCGGCCTTGAAGACCTTGGCGACTTCGGGCCCGGCGGCGAATTCCGCGTCCTTGTCCTTGTAGACCTTGAGGAAGGCGTCGGTGCCGCCGACCGCCGCAAGCAGCACGTCGAAAGCGCCGGAGGCTTGCCAGGGCTGGCCGCCGACCGCGAGCGGCTGGATGCCTGCTTTTTCAAGAGCGGGCGCCGCAGCGACATATTCATTCCAGTTCTTCGGCACCGGCACGCCGGCTTTTTTGAAGGCGGCATTCGACAGCCACAGCCACTGCCAGGAGTGGATATTGACCGGCACGCAATAGATTTTGCCGTCGAGGGTACAGCCGTCGAGCAGACTCTTCGGGTGCACGATTTCCGTCCACTTTTCCTTGGTGGCGAGATCGGTGAGGTCGCGCATCAGCCCGGCCTGCACCAATTCTTCCGCCTGCCGGCCGTGATTGAACTGGGTCGCGCCCATCGGGTCGCCGCCGGTGATGCGGCTGATCATGATCGGCCGCGCCGTGCCGCCGGAGCCGGCGATAGCGCCGTCCACCCAATGATTGCCGGTTGCGTCGAAAGCCTTGGCGAGTTCGGCGACCGCTGCCGCCTCGCCGCCGGAGGTCCACCAATGGGTGACTTCCAGATCCGTCGCGGCCGCGGGGCCGGCGAATTGCAGCGCGACCGTCGCAGCCAGCGCAGCAGTCATGAGTTGGTATCGCATTTCGTTCCTCCCAGAATCTGAAACGTTACAGATTTTCGATACGGCAATTGCTTGAGGCGCGCAACCCCTCAGGCGAAGGTGGCATCAAGTTTTTTCGAAGCGCGAATAAAATCGCGCGGCTCGCCGGCCTACCGCATCGCAACAAGAGGGGTTGCACTGCAAAATGGAATGCTGCGACGCCAAAAAATCGAAAAAGCCCGTTCCAATCACGGTTTTGCGCCGATTGCAGCACCGCTCGTTCTGCTCTGTCACCAGTGATATGGCGATGGTCGTGACAATCTGTAACGTTTCAGTATATAGCGGTTTCATTCGGTGAAGGCGCGCGGCGAACCCGCGGCCGGCCGATTGCCGGGCTGTCCGGCAACTGTTATGCGCCTGACGGGGCGGGATGAATGAACAGGCATCAAAAAGAAAAGGCCGACGAAGCGTCGGGCCAGGGCCGGCCGACACTGAAGACGCTCGCCTTCATGACCGGGCTGGGCGTCACCACCGTGTCGCGCGCGCTGAAGGACGCGCCCGAGATCGGCGCCGAGACCAGGCGGCGTGTCCAGCTTGTCGCCAAGCAGATCGGTTATCGGCCCAACCGTGCCGGCGTACGCCTGCGCACCGGCAAGACCAATGTCATCAGCCTGGTGCTCAACACCGAGCACGAGATCATGAGCTTTGTCTCGGACATCATCTACGGCGTTTCGGAAGTCATCGCCGACACGCCCTATCATTTGATCGTGACGCCCTACTCGCGCTCGCAGGATCCGCTCGACCCGATCCGCTACCTCGTGGAAACCGGTTCAGCCGACGGCGTCATCATTTCGCGCACACAGCCAAACGATCCGAGGGCCCGTTATATGCTGGAGCGCGGCATCCCCTTTGCCACGCACGGTCGCACCGATATGGGGCTGATCCATCCTTATCATGATTTCGACAATTACGCTTTCGCAGCCGAGGCAGTGCGTCATCTGGCCGGCCTCGGCCGCCGCCGGCTGGCTCTGCTGGCGCCGCCTGTCGAGCTGACCTATCACGGCCACACGCTCGCCGGCTTTGCCGATGCGCTGAGCGAGGTCGGCGCCAGCGAGATCCCGTTCAACACCGTTTCGATCGATCATTCGATTGAGCAGATCAGAATGCGGACGGCGCAGCTGATGCGCCGCGAAAACCGCCCGGATGGTTTCATCAGCAGCGCCGCCGCCGCGACGCTCGCCATCGTCGCCGGCATCGAAGACGCCGGTCTCAAGCTTGGCCGCGATGTCGATGTGGTGTCCAAACAATCGTCGGAGCTTCTGCACCTGTTTCGCAGCGAATTGCTGGTCGTCAACGAGAATTTCCGGTTGGCCGGCGCCGAGCTCGCCCGCTCGGTGCTGGGCTGGATCGGCGGCGCCGCACCCGGCACCCTGCAAAGCCTGAGCGAGCCGGGCGAAGTCCAGGCCTATCGCCGCCCCGACTAGAGCGGGATACGTTTAGACTGGGACTGGGCTCCATCTATTTGTCTTAGCCGCATTTCTGCGACGCCAAGTGATTCCACTTGGCTGCAAGTGCGCGCTGCTGACTGGCAGCCTGGCTGCCGCGGTAGCTTTCACTGCGGAGCGACAACTGACGTTCGGCGTAATTAGAAAAAGGCGGACTCTAGCACGGTTCTGGTCTATGCCGACGCTCGTTGCCGGTCCGCCGGCCTTTTGCAACTGGTCCATGAATGAAGCGCCAGCCCACGACGTCGAGCCTGTTACGCCGTCTCAATCGTTCGGCCGTGGTGGATTTGATCCGCACCGAAGGGGTGATTTCGCCATCGAGCCTCGCCGAGCGGCTGAACATCAGCCTGCCCACGGTGATGCGCGTGATCGAGGATCTGATTGCCGAGGATCTGGTGGCGTATGACGGGTTTGACGAGGCCAATGTCCGGGGCCGACCCCGGGCACGCATCAAGTTCCGCGGCGCGGCGCATGCAATCATCGGCATCGAGGCCGGCAAGGGCGAGTTCTATGGCGCCGTGGCCAATCTCGAAGGCGTCGTGCAGACAGAAATGCACGAGACCGCCGACGATGATGGCGAGCGCAATTTCGAGAAGCTGGTCGGCCTGATCCGCCGGCTGATGGCGGCCCCCAGCCCGCGCGGCCAGACCATTCGCGGCATCGGCATTGGCCTGCCCTCGATCGTCAGGCAGCCGGAGGGCGAAGTGGTGCTGACGCTCGGGCTCGGCTGGCGCGACATGCCGTTGCGGGCGCGGCTCAGCGAACATTTTCAGATGCCCATCGTCGTCGAGAACGGGCGCAACCTCGCCGCCGTGGGCGAATGGGGGTTCGGGGCCGGGCGTGGCGCCGACAGCGTCGTGAGCCTCTCGATCGGGCCCGGCGCCGGCGCGGGCGTCGTGATTGACGGCAAGCTCTATGGCGGGCACTCACATGCGGCGGGCGAGCTCGGCTGGTATCTCGATGACCCCCTCCTCACCGGGCGGCCGTTCGAACATCTGGGCGACAAGCAATCGCTGCGCTTTTTCGGCATCCCCGAACAGGCGACCAAGATGCTCGAAGAGGCCAACACGCAGTATGCGGCGGGGAAGCTCACCCTGGCTGCCGTCACCGACCGGCAGGCGGGCAAAATCGCGCCAGTCGTGACCGAACTGCTCGACTATACGACGATGGCGGTGGGCAGTGTTGCAGCCTTCATGAACCCCGAAATCATCGTACTGGCGGGCCGGGTCGTCGGCGGCGGTGATCTGGTGCTCGATGTGCTGCGGCATCGCCTCAAGGGCAATGTATACGACCCGCCCCGCCTCGTGATAGGCGCGCTGGGGCACCGCGACATCGTGCTTGGAGCGGTGCGTCTGGTGCTCGATGCGACGACCCTCAACCCTGCCGACAGCCTCGTGATGGCCGACTGAAGATCAATCGATCGCGATTGACAGCGACTGTATGTCGGCATTAAGTTTCTAACTGAAAGAAAAACTGCGCCCTGCATCGTGTGGGAGCGTATCTTTCGTGGGAGGACTTCAATGACGAAGATTTTCAATCCGCTTGGGCGGATGATGCAACGTCGTGACTTCTTGAAAGTTGCGGGTGCGAGCGTTGCGGTAGCGGGTCTGCCTGCGGCAGTTCGCGGTGCCGAGCCCGTCAAGGTGCTTGTGTGGTCGTGGGTGCCGAATCTCCAGCTTCAGGTAGACATGTTCAACGCCGCGCATCCGGGCATCCAGATCGAACTCGTGAATCCCGGCCAGGGCGACCCGGAGTATCAGGCGGTCCGTGCGGGCCTGCAGGCGGGCAGCGGCCTGCCCGACGTCGTCCAAATCGAATACCAGCACCTCGAGAGCTTCCGCCAGGTCGACGCCTTCGCCGACATCGGCCAGTACGCCAATGCCCATAAGGGCGAGTTCCCCGAAGCAACGTGGAAGCAGGTCGCCAAGGGCGATGTGGTCAACGCCATGCCGCAGGATACCGGTCCGATGGCGATGCTCTATCGCAAGGACGTCTTCGACAAGCAGGGGATCACGCCGCCCACCACCTGGGCCGAGTTTGCCGATGCGGCCAAGAAGATCCATGCGGCCGATCCGAATGTGTTCATCACCGACGCGCTGTTCAGCTCAGGCGACTGGGTCACTGCTCTGCTGTGGCCGATGGGCTGGAAGCCGGTCAGCCGCGATGGCGACAAGCTCGCGATCAACATCAACGACAAGATTTCCAAGGACTTCGCCGCCTATTGGCAGGACCTTATTACCGCGGGTGTCATCGAGACCAAGCCGGGGTTCAACAATGAGTGGTACACCGGCCTCGACACGGGCCGCTATGCCACCTGGCTCACTGCGGGCTGGGGTCCAGTATTCCTGACTTCGTTCGCCAAGACCAGCGCGGGCCAGTGGCGTGCCGCCGATCTGCCGCAGTGGGACACGAGCAAGTTCGCGACCGGCAATTGGGGTGGCTCAGCGCTGGCCGTGATGAAAGCGACTCAGCATCTGCCCGAGGCCGCCGAAGTCGCGATTTGGCTGACCACGAATCCCGAAGCCACAAAGCTCTACACCACCAAGCAATTCTTCTTCCCCTGTACCTCCGCGCTGCTGTCTAGCCCGGAATGGGCGGGCAACAAGATGGATTTCTACGGCGGCCAGGCGGTGAACGAAGTGTTCGCCAAATCGGCGAATGCTGTGACGCCATTTGAGTGGAGCCCGTTCCAGAGCTTCTTGTACCAGTCGATGTCCGATGAATTCGGCGCCTCGATCGGCGGCAAGGGCACGCTGTCGGATGCGTTCGACCGCATCCAGCACGCCGTGGTCACCTACGCGAAGGAACAAGGCTTCACCGTAGCCTGACTTCTCCCGGGCAACGGCCGGGCGCGCTTGATCGGCGCGCCCGATCTCTTCATCTTGCCGGACGGGGGACCAGGGCATTGTCGAATTCGCCAGCCGCAGCGACGCGCCCAGCGCGATCGAGCGGTTTTACGTCACGAAAGCTCGCGCCCTATGTGTTCCTGGCGCCTTTCGTGCTGCTGTTTATCGCCTTCATCGTCGCGCCGCTGGTTTATGCGTTCTATATGAGCCTCTACCGCGACACGCTGGTGGGCGGACGGCAATTCGCGGGTGCAGCCAGCTACATCAAGGTCACCGGCGACGCCAAATTCTGGGGCGGCGTGGGGAACCTTGTTTTGTTCGGCATCGTGCAGATGCCGATCATGCTGGGCCTGGCGCTGTTGTTCGCCATCGTGCTCGATCGTGGGCAGGTCTATGCCAAGGGCGTCTTCCGGCTCGGCTTCTTCCTCCCCTACGCCGTGCCGAGCGTGATCGCGACGATCATCTGGGGTTATCTCTACGGCCCCACCTTCGGCCCGTTCACGCAGATGGCCAAGGCGTTCAACCTGCCGCCGCCGGACTTCCTGTCGCCGGGCGTGATGATCTTCTCATTGGCCAATATCGTGACGTGGGAATATGTCGGCTACAATATGGTGATCTACTACGCCGCGCTGAAGGCGATCCCGTCGGACCTCGCCGAGGCCGCGCGGGTCGATGGCGCCTCGCCCTGGCAATTTGCGCGGATGATCCAGCTGCCGCTGCTGTGGCCGGCGATCCTGCTCACCATCATCTTTTCGATCAATGGCACACTGCAGCTGTTCAATGAGCCATATTTGATGCGCGCGCTCGCCAGAAACACCATCAATTCGAGCTACACGCCGAACCTCTATGCCTATTCGCTGGCGACTTCGAACCAGCAGTATGGCTATGCGGCCGCCGTCTCGTTCGTGCTTGGCGTCGTGATCGCCGGGGCCTCCTACATCTTCACCCTGATCGCCAACCGCCGTCGGCCGGAGCAATGATGACTGCGACCACCGACATCGCCACTTTCGAAGCTGCCAAGCGCCGGCCCGGCGAACGGCGGCGCTCGCGGATCATGCTCACGCTGCTGCTGTCACTGTTCCTCCTCTACAGCTTCATGCCGCTGGTCTATCTGGTCCTATCGGCAACGAAGACGAATGGCGACCTGTTCACCACGTTCGGCTTCGGCTTCGGCACCGAGTTCAACCTCTGGCAGAATCTGAGCGATCTTCTGGTGCGCGACAACGGCGTCTTCGTGCGCTGGATGTTCAACAGCGTGCTCTATTCCACCGTCGCCGGGCTCGGTGCCGCGATCTTTGCTACCGCGGCAGGCTATGCGTTCGCCAAGTTCAAATTCGTCGGCCGCAATCTGCTGTTTGCGCTGGTCTTGGGCGCTGTGATGATCCCGCAGACGGCCCTCGTCGTACCGACCTTCCTGCTGCTGGCGCTTTCGGGACTCAGCGACAATCCCCTGGGCGTGATCCTGCCCTCGATGATCTCGCCGATCGGCGTCTATCTGATGCGCGTCTATATCGAGCAGGGCGTCGACGACGAACTGCTCGACGCAGCGCGTATCGATGGCGCCGGCGAGTTCGTGATCTTCCGCGCCATCGTGCTGCGGCTGGTGGCGCCGGGCATAGTGACCGTGGCGCTGCTCTCGTTCGTCGGGACCTGGAACAATTACTTCCTGCCGCTGATCGTGCTGCGCACGCCGGAGTATCAGCCGATCACGGTGGGCCTTGCGACCTGGTATCAGCTCGCGCAGCAGGGCGGTGGCGGCGGACAGGTGCTGTTCTCGATCATCATCACCGGCGCGCTGGTCAGCATCATCCCGGTCATCGTGGTGTTCCTGCTGCTGCAGCGGTTCTGGCAGGGCGGCCTCACCGCCGGCGCCATCAAATAGACTATCGCCTGGAGTTTTCCGACTATGACGACTGCCTCGAAATCCGCGCCGCTCTCTGTCTGGCGGCCGATCGCGACCGACACTTTCCTCGTCGGTACCCCGCATTACCCGGAGCATGTCGATGAGAGCTATTGGCAGCGCGACGCCGACCGCATGGCAGCCGCGGGCTTCAACGCGGTGCGACTTGCGGAATTCGCCTGGCATATTATCGAGCCGCACGAGGGGACGTTCGACTTCGGTTTGTTCGACCGCGCCATAGATGTGCTGGGCAAGGTTGGCATCAAGACCATCATGTGCACGCCGACGGCGACGCCGCCGCGCTGGCTGACGGCGCGTTATCCCGAAGTGTTGCGCGTCGATGCCAATGGCCGCGCCATGAGCCATGGCTCGCGCCAGCACGCCAATCTTGCGAGCGGAGTGTTCCGCGAGCATTCGAAGCGCATCACTAAAGCGATGGCCCAGCATTATCGCGGCAATTCGCACATCATCGGCTGGCAGACGGACAATGAGCTCAATACCTCTGGATCGCTGTCCTACGGTCCGGTGACTCTGGCCGAGTTCCAGGCCTTCCTCAAGGACAAGTACAAGACCATCGCCGCGCTCAACGATGCGTGGGGCGGGCATTTCTGGGCCACCGCCTACGACGATTTCGATCAAGTGGTGCTGCCCCTCGACTACGCCCCTGCCCCGGTCGGGCCGACCCATGTGGTCGACTATCACCGCTTCCTCGCCTTCGTCACGGCGCGGTTCCAGCACGATCAGGTGCTGATCCTGCGCGCCACCAATCCAGACTGGTTCGTCTTCCACAATCTGGGGCGGATCGACGACATCGACTTCCGCGGCGAGTTCTCGACCGATCTTGATTTTCTCGGCTTCGACATCTACCCGCATCTCTATGATGAGATGCAGCGGGTCGGCGGCGTCGGCGAGGCGCAGGCGCTGCATCTCGACATCTGCCGCGGCTTCACCGGCAACTTCATTGTGCCCGAGCAGCAATCGGGCTTCGGTGCGCAGCCGAACTTCTCGACGCTGACGCCCGAACCCGGCGAGATGCGCCGCATGGCCTATACGTCAGTGGCGCGCGGCGCCGATGGCGTGATGTTCTTCCGCTGGCGGCCGGCGCATTTCGGCGCCGAGATCTATTGGATGGGCATCATCGATCACGACGACATCCCGCGGCGGCGCTATGACGAGGCCAAGCAATTTGCGGGTGAGGTCACGGCGCTCAAGGACAAGATCCTCGGCACGCATGTGCGCATGGATTTGGGCATCGCCGGATCAGATTTCGACAATCAGGAGATGCACCGCTCCTACCCCATCGGCATGCCGAGCCCGCAGGACGATGCGACGCTGCTGCACCGCTATTGCTACCGCCACAACATCGCCTGCGGCTTCATCCATCCCGAGGATGATCTCAGTAAGCTCAAGGCTCTCTACGTGCCGCATTGGCTGAAATGGACCGATGCGTGGACGGCGCGGATCGAGGCCTTCGCTAAGGCGGGTGGAACGGTAATCCTGGGAGGCCGCACCGGATCACGCGACGTTAACAACCACGTCATCCGCGACACCTCGCCGGGCAAGAGGCTCTCGGCGCTGGCCGGGATCACGGTCGAGGAGTTCGGGTTGCTGACGCCGATCGGCGGCGAGGGGATGTTCGAGCATGGCGGCCGCTTCGGCGCCAACACGGTGCGCAAGAAGCTGCCGGCGACGTCGGCGAGCCGCCAATACGAGCTCAAGATCGGGAATGCGCAGGTGACGGCGGCGCATCTTTATGAGCTGCTTAACGTCGCGCCCGGCACGGAGGTTATCGGCAGCTGGGCCAGCCGCTTCGCCGAGGGCCAAGCCGCGATGACGTCGCGCAAAGTCGCCAAGGGCAATGTGATCTACCTCGGCACGTACCTCAGCGATGCTCTGGTCGAGGTGCTGGCCGATCAGGTGCTGGCGCCCGCCGGCATCGTGCCGCTCATCGCCGACACGCCGGCCGGCGTCGAAGCGACCATCCGCGAGAGCAAGGACCGCCGCCTGCTGTTCATCCTCAACACGCTGGGCGAGCCGGCAGACGTGCCGAATATTCCAAAGGGCACCGATCTGCTCGGCGACGCGCAGATGAAGGCAGGCCGCATGAGGCTCCCCGCCTATGGCTGCAGCATCATCGAACTCGATTAGGATGCTTGGGCGCGACTGACCGAAGTAGGGGACGACACGACGGAGTTGGATCGGAGTGCCTCGTACGGAACGGAGTTGCCCAGTTCTCGACGGCCGCTTTGGGCCAAACCCGGACATCATCCCGCACGAGCCGAATGTCTGCTTTCGGGAAGCGACGAAGGAGACCTCAATGGCCGACATTAGGCGCAGTCCCGACGTCCAACTTGCGAACCGCCGGACCGGCCCGAGAACTCCCAACGGCGCGCTTGAGATCACCCGCGCGCGGCTCTACTAGTCCGAAAACCTCACGCTCACGCCGCGCTGCCGAAAATAGGCCTGCATCAACTTGCGCCCCGAGCGGTTGTTCTGCGCCAACTTGGTCGGATCGAACACCGCCTGTTTTATCCCTTCTCGTGTCAGCGCCGCTTTAAGCGTCGCGATATGTGCGTCGATGTCGGCATTGTCCGCCCGGAGGGAGGCATAGATACTTTCGGTCGCCTGGGCCACGGTCGGTTCGCTCACAGGTGTCGTCCTTTGGTTGATTGAGCGGCGGCTTACCACAGATTCGCGGCTCCGCCGATACCGATGAGACCGTCAATCGTCTCTACCGGCATAGCAGGTTCCTGGCGCGACCCGACACCCAGTTGGTCGCTGGAGATGTCTGCTTTCTGGCAACCGCAAAATTGGACTCTAGGTCCAAGTCGCGGCGCTAACCCGCCGCGCCGCTGCCCCACGGGCCATGGAAGGCGCCCTGCCCGTCGATGCGCTCGAAGCCGTGCGCGCCGAAGAAATCGCGCTGCGCCTGGATCAGGTTCGAAGTGCCGCGGCCCTGCCGGTAACTGTCGAAATAGGCAAGTGCGGATGACAGGGCCGGCACCGGCGAGCCGGCTTCGGCCGCCCTTGCCACGATACGGCGAAGCGACGGATGTGCCTCCTGCATCAACGAGACGAAAGCCGGCGCCATCAGCAGGTTGGTGGCCGCACCGCCGGCGCCGAAGGCCTCCGCCATCGTATCCAGCAATTGCGAGCGGATGATACAGCCGGCCCGCCAGATCTTGGCGATGACCGGCATCGGCAGGTTCCAGTTGAATTCCTTCGACGCGCCGCTCATCACCGCGAAGCCTTGCGCGTAGGCGGCGATCTTGCCGGCAAACAGCGCCAGCTCGAGATCGCCGAGTAGGGCGTCCCTGTCTCCGGAAATCTTGCTCACGCCGCCGCCATAGACCTTTTCGGCGGCAAGCCGCTCGTCCTTGATCGACGACAGCACGCGTGCCGCCACTGCCGCCTCGATCGCGGTGGCCGGGATGCCGAGCTGCTGCGCCTCGATCACCGACCATTTGCCGGTGCCTTTCTGGCCAGCGCGGTCGAGGATGATGTCGACCACCGGTTTGCCGGTCTTTGGATCGTCGGCGGCCAGCACCTTGGCGGTGATCTCGATCAGGTACGAATTGAGCCGGCCCGTGTTCCACTGCGAAAACACCTCAGCGATCTCTTTCGGCCCCATGCCAAGCCCGTCGCGCAATATGCCGTAGATCTCGGCGATCATCTGCATGTCGGCATATTCGATGCCGTTGTGGATGGTCTTGACGAAATGGCCGGCGCCGTCGGTGCCAAGCCACGCCGCGCAAGGCTCGCCCTTGAACTTGGCCGAGATCGCGGTCAGCACCTTTTCGACGCGCTTCCATGACTCTTCGGTGCCGCCGACCATGATCGAGGGGCCGTGGCGTGCGCCCTCCTCGCCGCCGGACACGCCCATGCCGATGAAAGTCAGGCCCGAATCGGTAAGCTCCGAGAAACGCCGCATCGTATCGCGGAAATTGGCATTGCCGGCGTCGATGACGATGTCGTTTGCCGACAGCACGCCGCGCAATGCCGCGATCTGCTCGTCGACCGGCTTGCCGGCCAGCACCATGATGATGATCGGCCGCGGCGGCCGGATCGCGGCGGCCAGTTCCTCCAGGCTGTAGCAGGGCACCACCCTATCCCTGAGCGCGCCGGCATTTTCGACAAAGGCATCGGTGCGCGCCGCGGTGCGATTGAAGACGGCGATGCGGTGCCCCTTCTCGGCGATATTGAGCGCCAGGTTGGAGCCCATCGTGCCAAGGCCGATCAGGCCTATTTCGGCTTTTTCCATCGTTTCTTCCCTGCTTTCGGATCTTGTTGGTTTGAGCCCGCGATTGGGTTGGATGCCCATTCTTGATGGCGATGATTGACGGGGGTTCGTGGCCGCGTCAACCGCCTCGCCGAATTGTGTTGCGTGGACCAGCGCTCTCGTCACGGCCTGATGTCGATCGGCGCCTCTATCTTCACCATCTCGAAATCCGAGACCAGGATATCGAGCCGCGCCGTCCACCGGCCGGCAACCGGAATGACGAGATCGTCGACGCGCCAGGTGCCGTCGCCAAGCCTCGTCGCCGGGCGCTTGATGGGTTCGATGCCGGAATCGGGCTTTGATAGCACCAGCGTCACCTGCTTTGCGTCGAGCGGGCCGAAATCGCCGGTCATGATGAAGATCGAAGCGGCAACAGGCCCGGCATGGCCGGGCACAATGCTGAGGTCGGCCATCGCCTGCAGCGTGTGGATATGCACCGATGCCGGCTGTGCCGCGGCGATCGCCAGCGCGCGCGGCGGCGGCGTGAACCGCCAGCCGGCGGCAACGCCGAAGATCGTCAGCACGATCAGCACCTCGATGCCGATCGAGCGGGCCAGCCGCCGCTGGACTTCCGTATTTCCTGCCTCAGCCGGGGCCGTAAGCTTCAAGCGATTGACCGCGGCGAGCGTGAACAGAAAGACGAGCAGCACCAGCTTGAGCAGCAGCAGCCGGCCGTAAGCGGTATGGACCAGCGCCGACGGCGTTTGCACCTGGATGACGGCGAGCACGATGCCGGCTGCCGCAAGCACCGCCACGACGAACAGGATCGCTCGCGAAAACCGGCGCAGCAACGGCCCGGCTTTGTCCGGCTGCCGTTTCAAGGCAACGCCAAGCGGCGCCAGCGCCCCGGCCCAGATCGCGATACCGGTGGCGTGCAGAAACACCATCGGCCGGGTCAGCCATTGCGGCTCGGCGGCACTGGCATGGCCGCTGGCGGCAAGTGCTGCGCCGACACCAACCAGTCCGGCCAAGGCCAGCGGCTTTGCGTCGGCGGGCGACACGACCAGCGATAACAGGCCAAGGCCGAGCGCCATCAGCGCGATCAGCACCGTCCAGCCGAAGCTGGTGCCGAGCCCGGTCTGCCAGATGACCGGCTGCGCCAGCCGGGCAAGCGGCGCGCCGAGTGCATCCAGCCCCTGGAAACCGAGCGACAAGAGTGCGGCGGCCAGCCCGCACAGGATCGCAGCGACGATCAGGCGCTGGCCGGATCGGCCGCCTTGCGCCAGCCAGGCCAGCGCAAAGGCACCGCCGACGCCGAAAAACAGGCCGATATAGAGAAAAACCTTGCTGATCCAGATCGCCGTTCGAAGCCCCCGGTCGACGGCTTCGGAGGCGGCCGGCGCGGCACTCGGCGCACCGACCGAGAACAGCACCGAGCCGCCGACCGGATGCCCGTCGGCGGAGATTACCCGCCAGCTCAGCACATGCGTGCCAGATCCGAGCGTTTGCGGATTGTCGATCTCGACGGTCTGGCCGCTGAGCCGGAAGGAGCTCAGCGGGATCGACGTGCCGTCGGGCCGCACCAGCGTCAGCAGCAGCGGCGAAACCGGCTCGGTGAAGGTCAGCGACATCTGCGACGGGCTCTGCGCCAGCACCGCACCGTCAGCCGGCTCGGCCTTGACCAGCGCCGCATGGGCGAAGGCTGCGTTTGGCGCGGCAATGGTGGCAAGCAGCACAATCGCAACCAGCAGGCCGATGGCAAGCCGGCCGGTTGTGCAGACCGTTCGCAGGATGGATGCCGCGCTCATGTCACCGCCACGAAGATAGCGGCGCGCTCTTTCGGATGGAGCGCGCCGCTGGAGCTCACTTCTTCGGCAGCAGCTTGAGGCCGGGCGCCGGAAATTCCAGCGCGTCCTCAGCCTGCCCGACCGCCGGAATCTCGATCCAGCGATCGGCAACGCCGTCACATTCCTGCACCACCGGGAAATGCAGCATCTGGCCTGCCGGCAGGTCGGACGCCAGTGTCGCGCGAAAGACGAATTCGTCGTAGAATTCGTCCGGCAGGCTGCCGGCGCTCCAGTTGATCTCCTTGACGCCGCTGGTCACTGCCTGGCCGTAGAGCTGGTAGGACTTCTCGTATTTGCCGTTCTTGACCTGCAGCGTCCAACCCGGTTTCGGCATCGGTTTGACCGAGAGCACCCCTTCCGGGATCTGCACGCGCAGCGCGGTCGTCGCCTTGCCCTCGCAGCCATGCGGCACCCGAAGAACCGCCTTGTAGGTCGAGCCGACCGCCGCCTCCGGCGTTTCGAGCGTGATGTGGGCGAAGGCCGCGCTGGTCCCGAGGACGAAAAGCGCGCAGCCCGTCAAAAGAGATTTCTTCATGATGCTACCTCTCGAAACGGCCAAGTCAGTCGTCCTGGGGTGCCGGGCTGCCGATGCCTTGCACGGCGAATTCAATCTGCACGGGCCCGGCTTTCTCGAAGGTCAGCGTGGCGGAGAACATTTCGCCCTGCTTGGGCTGCCGCTTCAAATCCATGAACATCAAATGATAGCCGTTGGGCGCCAGCGCGACCTTGCCACCGGCCGGGATTTCGAGGCCGCCGGTGACCGGCCGCATGGTCATGACGCCATTGCTGACGCCCATCTCGTGCAGTTCGGCCTTGGCCGAAATGTCGGAGGTGATCGACAGCAGGCGATCCGGCGCACTGCCGGTGTTGGTGATGGTGAAGTAGCCGCCGGCTACCTTGGCGCCGGCTGGCGTGGCACGCGACCAGGGGTGCCCGATCTCGATATCGCCAAGCTTGAACTCATGTGCCAACACCGTCTGGGCGCTGGCGAACAGGAGGGAAAGAACGCAAAGGGCGACGCCGAGACGCTGCTCGAAACCACCCAGTGCGAAGCGCCTGCGGCTGGATGCGGCAGCGCGAAAAGAGTGAGACATGATTGCTCCGTGGACTTTAGGGGATCGCGCCGATGGCCGGTCGCGAACGATGTCGATAAACGCGCCGGCAAAGCGTTGCGCAGCGCGAACCAAGAACGGATCAGGCCGTCGCCGGTGGGGCGCGCGGATTGGACGGAGTGCGGGCGCGGGCGAAATCGCGATGCCGAAAGGCCGGCAGGATAAAGGCGATGGTTTCGACGGAGAGGCTGCGAGACAGGCTCCCGGCGGCATCGGGCGGCGCATAGACCGCCGAAACGAGGTTGCAGCCAAGCATGCAGCAGGCCGGCATGTGCTGCTGATGCGGATCGCCGGCGGGGAGTTGCGCCGCACCGTCATGGGTGCAGATCGTGTTGCCGAAAGCATCGAATTGCGAGGCGTTCGGCTCGACGCCGGAAGCAAACGCGCCGAACATCGACTGGAGCACGAGAAGCCATGCCGCGGCGAACGCGACCGGCATGCTCCATCGTCTCCGGCGTATGGTCAAGAACCAGCCTCTTCACGCAGCAACGTCAACTCTCTAGCACGGAGCTGGCGGCCGGAAAATCGCCAAAACGTTGCTGCGGCAACGCAACACAATCACGCGCGCAGCGGCTGCCTGCCCTCGGGAATCGACGTCAGCAGCGTGTGGCGGGCCGATTTCAGGTGCTTGCGGCAGGCGGCGTCAACCTTGGCGAGATCGCGCGATTTGAGCGCGGCGATATAGGCGAGATGCTCCTGGACCGCGACTTCGTTGCGCTCGCGCTCCTGCGCCTTGTTCCACTGGTAATGATAGTGGAAGATCATGGCGATGACATCGTAGAAATCGACGATGAAGCGATTGTGCGACGCCCGGTGGATCAGCCGGTGAAAGCGCTCGTCAAGCTCGGAGAATTCGTTGAAGCGCACGGCGATCTCGCGCGCCAGCCGGTGATGCTCGTCTTCCAGGCGGTCGAGGTCGGCCCACACCGGGCTGTCCTCGGGCAGAGCGGCAAAGGCTGCGGCCGAGCGCAGTTCGAACATCTCGCGGATTTCGGTCAGCTCCAGCGCGAAGGCGCGGGTGAAACCTTTCAGCACCCAGTGGCTGTTGCGGCGCTTCTCGATCAGCCCAAAGCGCGAGAAGCGGATCAGGAATTCGCGCACGCTGGTGGTGCCGACGCCGATCTCGCGCGCCAGTTCGAGCTCGTTGATCTGCATGCCGGCTTCGGCACCGCTGGCAAGCAGCCGCCGCATGAAGGAGCGCTCGATGATCTCGGCCAGCGTGTCGGTTTCTTCCTCGGGGAAGAAATCGTCCGGCCGCGGTTCGCGCAGAACCGTCTTGCTGCGCTTGTTCCAGTCGATCAGCCCGGTTTCTTCCATGCGCGCAAGGATGGTGCGGACCGTCGTGCGGCTGACGCCGAGCAGCGTACCCAGCTCCGGCTCCGAAGGCAGGCTCCTGGTTTCGTCGAGCAGCCTCAGACCGCGATTATAGGCATCCTTGTAAACGTTGTTGCTCTTCGACATCCCCTGCCCCGTGGCGCGCCGCCGCTTGCGCCCGGCGTGAAGCGTTTCTCGCGCATGAAACCGGTACCGCTTCGGAAAACATCATGCGCAACGCTAGTTTTGGTTGTAGAGCCTACTTCACGCATCCAAAAACGCGTCGCGCTCTGGCGAAAAAACAATTGACGCAAAAATGTTTTTTCACGATAAAAGACATTATATGTTAAGAGCCGCGTGTCAATCCGCTCGCGCACCCAGGAA
Source organism: Mesorhizobium sp. M1329 (assembly GCF_040318035.1). NCBI lineage: Bacteria > Pseudomonadati > Pseudomonadota > Alphaproteobacteria > Hyphomicrobiales > Phyllobacteriaceae > Mesorhizobium > Mesorhizobium sp. M1329. The sequence goes on from NZ_JAMYLN010000006.1 coordinate 82,114, forward strand.
CACACCCAGGAAGCTCCCGTGAACGCCGCAAACAGCATTCTTCTGTCTCCCGCCGACAATGTCGCGGTCGCCAATGGCCGCATCGAGATCGGCACCGTGCTGCCGGGCGGCGCCGTCGCCGCCGCGCTGATCGAGCCGGGCCACAAGGTAGCGATCAAACCGATTGCGGCCGGCGAGGCCGTGGTCAAATACGCCCAGGCGATCGGCCGCGCCACTGAAGCCATCGCGCCCGGCGAGCATGTCCATTCGCACAATCTGGTTTTCGAAAGCGGGCGTTTGCCGGTGGTGCCGCCGAGCGAGGCGGTGCATGCGACCGAGGCCGACCGCGCCCGCACCTTCATGGGCTACCGCCGCGCCGACGGCCGCGCCGGCACGCGCAACTTCGTCGGCATTCTCGCCAGCGTCAATTGCTCGGCCACCGTCTGCCACGCCATCGCTGACGCGGCGAACCGCACGCTTCTGCCGCAATATCCCGGCATCGACGGCTTCGTCCCGATCGTCCACGGCCAGGGCTGCGGCATGAGCGCCACCGGCGACGGCATGATGGTGCTGCACCGCACGCTGGCCGGCTATGCCCGTCATCCGAATTTCGGCGGCGTGCTGATGGTCGGGCTCGGCTGCGAGGTCAACCAGCTCACCCTCTACGGCCAGAAGGGCGTCGCCGCGGGAAAACGCCATTTCAACATCCAGGAAGCCGGCGGCTCGCGCAAATCGGTCGAGAAGGCGCTGGTCGTGCTGGCCGAGATCGCCGAAGAGGTCGGCAAGCTTCAGCGTGAGCCGATCCCGGTCAGCGAGATCGTCGTCGGCCTGCAATGCGGCGGCTCCGACGGTATGTCCGGCATCACCGCCAATCCAGCGCTGGGTGCCGCGGTCGACATCCTGGCCGGCGTCGGCGGCATCGGCATCCTTTCCGAGACGACGGAGATCTACGGCGCCGAGCACCTGCTTGCCTATCGCGCCGCAACCCCCGAGATCGCCGCCAAGCTCGACGGCTACGTGAAATGGTGGGAAGACCACGTCGCCAAGCATGGCGCATCCATCGACAACAATCCCTCACCGGGCAACAAGCGCGGCGGCCTGACCACCATCCTGGAAAAGTCGCTCGGCGCGGTCGCCAAGGGCGGCCAGACGCCGCTCAACGGCGTCTTCGGCTATGCCGAAAAGGTCACCGGGCACGGGCTGGTATTCATGGATACGCCCGGCTACGACCCGGTCTCGGCCACCGGCCAGGTGGCGGGCGGCGCTAACGTCATCGTCTTCACCACCGGCCGCGGCTCCTGCTTCGGCTGCCGGCCGACGCCGTCGATCAAGGTCGCCAGCAACTCGACCATGTATCACACCATGGAGGAGGACATGGACGTGAATTGCGGCGTCATCGCCTCGGGCGAAAAGACCATCGCCGGCATGGGCCGCGAGATCTTCGAACTGATCGTCGAGACGGCTTCGGGCCGCAAGACCAAGAGCGAAGAGTTCGGCTACGGCGACAACGAGTTCGTGCCGTGGCACCTCGGAGCGACGCTCTAAGCCGGACCATGCGCAACAGTCGCGAACACCTGACGTGATCGCCAGGTGTCACAGTTCCAACACTCACAAAAAAAGAATGAACATTCCATATTGACTGATAGATGGAATTAATATTCCATGCAGCATATTGGAGGAAATTGGTAGCGGAGTTCCGACAGAAAAAAACTCTTCCGTCCAGCCATTCGAAGCGGCCATCAAACAGCGCTTGCGCCGACCGAGATGATACACTATCAAAATGCGGTAAATGTTTTTTATTGATAAAGTTCCGTTTGGGCCGCGCCATCCGAATGGAGCTTCCGTAACATTCACCGGGCGACTTAGGGAGGACTCCTAATGAAATTCGTGACCAGCATTCTCAATCGCCGCGCCTTCGTGGCACTTGCAGCCGCCTCGATGCTTGCCGGCGTGATGCATTCGGCCCCGGCATCCGCGGCCGACGTGACCATTCCGATCATCGTCAAGGACACCACGTCCTTCTACTGGCAGATCGTCCTGGCCGGCGCCCGCAAGGCTGGCAAGGACCTCGGCGTCAACGTGCCGGAGCTCGGCGCCCAGGCCGAGACCGACGTCAACGGCCAGATCTCGATCCTCGAAAATGCTGTCGCCGGCAACCCGGCCGCCGTCGTCATCGCGCCGACCGAAGCCAAGGCGCTCGGCAAGCCGATCGACGAGGCCGCCACCAAGGTCAAGATCATCGGTATCGACTCCGGTGCCGACTCCAAGGCCTTCACCTCGTTCCTGACCACCGACAACATCCAGGGCGGCCGCGTCGCCGCTGACGGCCTTGCCGCAGCCATCGGCGAAGCCAATGGCGGCAAGATCGAGGGCGACGTCGCCCTGATCACCGCGCTTCCGGGCGCCGGCTCGCTCGAACAGCGCGCCCAGGGTTTTAAGGAACAGCTCGCCGCCAAATATCCGGGCCTCAAGCTGGTCGCCGACAAATACGCCGACGGCCAGGCCACCACCGGCCTCAACATCGCCACCGACCTGATCACCGCCAACCCCAACCTCAAGGGCATCTTCGCTTCCAACCTGATCATGGCGCAGGGCGTCGGTCAGGCGATCGCCGAGAACAGCCTCTCAGGCAAGGTCGGGCTGGTCGGCTTCGACAGCGACGAGAAGCTGATCAAATTCCTCAATGACGGCGTCATTTCGGCACTCGTCGTCCAGGATCCGTACCGGATGGGCTATGACGGCATCAAGACGGCGCTCGCCGCCTCGAAGGGCGAGAAGGTCGAGGCCAATGTCGACACCGGCGCCAATTTGGTCACCAAGGCCAACATGAAGGACCCGAAGATCGACGCGCTGCTCAACCCGAAGCTCGACTGAGCATAGCCGCAAGTGAACTGTTTCCGGGGCCTTTTCGCCCCGGAAACATCCCGCTCGTGCCAATCGCGAGGCCAATCTTTGGGGGCCAATCTGGGAGGATTGTCATGATGTCGACGGCGCAGGAACTCCATCCGGCCCCAACGCTTGAACCGGGCAGGACCATCCTCGAACTCCGCGGGCTGGAAAAGCGCTATCCCGGCACCCACGCGCTGAAGCCGGTCGACCTCGCCTTCAAGGCCGGGGAGATCCACGCCATCGTCGGCGAGAACGGCGCCGGGAAATCCACCCTGATCAAGCTTCTGACCGGCGTCATGCCGCGCACCTCCGGCGACGTCATCTGGGAGGGCAAGCCTGCCGCATTGGCGACGCCGCATGAGGCGATGGCGCTCGGCATCAATGCCGTGCATCAGGAAGTCGTCCTGTGCCGCCATCTCACCGTCGCCGCCAACATGTTCCTCGGCGAGGAGGATTCCCGCTTCGGCATCCTGCAGCAGCGGGCGATGGTCAGGCAGGCGCAGAAGATCATCGACGATCTCGGCTTCGACCTGCCGGCGCATGTCATGCTGGGTGACCTGACCATCGGCCAGCAGCAGCTGATCGCCGCCGCCCGCGCCACCGTGCGCGGCACCAAATTCCTTATCTTCGACGAGCCGACCGCCTACCTCACCCGCAAGGAGGCCGACCAGCTGTTCACGCTGATCCGCCGGCTGAAGGGCGAAGGCGTCACCATCATCTACATCAGCCATCGCATGGAGGAAGTGTTCGAGCTCGCCGACCGCGTCTCGGTGCTGCGCGACGGCACGCTGGTCGGCACCAGGAACATTGCCGAGACCAATGACGCCGAGCTGGTCAAGATGATGATCAACCGCTCGATCGAGCAGGTCTACCACAAGGAGCATTTCACCCCCGGCGCGATGCTTGTAGAAACCAGGAACCTGTCCGGCAAGGGTTTCGAAAATGTCTCGATGTCCGTCCGCGCCGGCGAGATCGTCGGCCTCTACGGCCTGATCGGCGCCGGGCGCAGCGAGTTCGTCACCACGCTCTATGGCCGCCACCGCAAGTCGGCCGGCCAGATCCTCTGGGAGGGCAAGGAGGTCAAGGTCAATTCCGAACACGACGCGATCAGGCTCGGCATGGCGCTGGCCCCGGAAAGCCGCCGCGACCAGGGCCTCTGCCTCAACCTGCCGGTCGGGCTCAACCTCAATCTGCCGATCTACAAGCGCATCTCGAATAATCTGCTGATCTCGCGCGCGCAGGAAAAGACGCAGGCCGATCGCCAGATCGCCGACCTGCGTATCAAGACGCCGACGCGCAGCGCGCTGGCCTCCAGCCTGTCCGGCGGCAACCAGCAGAAGATCGTCATCGGCAAATGGCTCGCCCATGGCGCCAAGCTGTTCATCTTCGACGAGCCGACTGTCGGCGTCGATGTCGGCACCAAGGCCGAGATCTACCGCCTGTTCGGCGCGCTGTTGTCCAAGGGAGCCGGCATCATCCTGATCTCGTCCTACCTGCCGGAGGTCTATGAGCTCGCCGACACGCTGCACGTGTTCCGGCGCGGCAAGCTGGTGGCCACGCATGGGTTTCGTACCGCTGACCACGAGGAGATCCTCACCCAGGCACTGGCCGAGAAACAAGAAAGACCGGGAGGACGGATATGAGCACTGAGGCGATCGCTGCCGAAAGGCCGAAACGCAACTACAACGCCCTGTTCGGGCTGACACTGCTGGCGCTGCTGGTTCTTTTGTGGGTCATCCTGTCGGTGGCGACGCCGAGCTTCGCCTCGGCCAACAATATCTCCAACCTGTTGCGGCAAGGGTCGATGATCGCCATCCTGGCGGTCGGCCAGACCTTCGTCATCATCACCGGCGGCATCGACCTTTCCGTCGGCGCCGTGGTCGGCTTCGCCACCGTCATCGTCGCGATGCTGATCAACGCCGGCACACCGGTTTTCCTCGCTATCCTGATCACCTTGCTGGTCGGCGTCGCCATCGGCATGTTCCATGGCTTCGGCATCGTCAAGATGGGCCTGCCGCCCTTCATCATCACCCTGGCTACGCTGACCTCGCTGCGCGGCATCGGTCTGTTGATGACCAACGGCAACTCGATCTCGATCAACAACGACGCCTTCCAGACGTTCTCGCGCAGTTCCTTCGTCGGCGTCCCCAATCTGTTCTGGATGGTGATCCTGGTCGGCATCCCGGCCTACATCTTCCTGCACCACAGCCGCTGGGGCCGCTATCTGTTCTCGGTCGGCTCCAACGCCGAGGCGTCGCGCCTGTCGGGCGTCAACGTCCAGCGCACCATCTACATGGCCTATACGTTGTCCGGGCTGTGTGCGGCCTTCGTCGGCGTGCTGCTCGCCTCGCGCATCGGCATCGGCAATCCGACGCAGGCCGAGGGCTGGGAATTGCAGGCGATCGCCTCCTCGGTGATCGGCGGCACCTCGCTGTTCGGCGCTGTCGGCTCCGTGCACGGGCCGCTGCTCGGCGCCTTCATCCTTGCCACCATCAACAACGGCGCCAATCTGCTTAACGTCAACGCCTTCTGGCAGCGCATCATCACCGGCGTGCTGATCATCGTCATCGTCTATTTCGACGGGCTGCGCCGCCGCGGCAAATAGACCGCCTCCCAACAACCGCCGGCCTCGCGACAGCAGGGCCGGCGGTGCCATGAACCCGACTGGATTGAAGCATGAAAGCCGTCGTCTGCCGTTCCCCCGGCGAACTTGTCCTCGAAGATCGTCCGGCGCCTGGCGCGCCCCCCGCCGGCTGGGCGCTGGTCGCCGTCAGCCATGTCGGCATCTGCGGCACCGACTATCACATCTTCGAAGGCAAGCACCCGTTCCTCGCCTATCCCCGCATCATGGGCCACGAGGTTTCCGGCACCGTGATCGAGGTTGGCGAGGATGTCGATCTCTCGGTCGGCGAAGCGGTGATCGTCAATCCCTATCTCGCCTGCGGCAAATGTATCGCCTGCCGGCAAGGCAAGCCCAATTGCTGCGTCAGGATCGAGGTGCTCGGCGTCCACCGCGACGGCGCCATGTGCGAGCAGGTCCTGGTGCCGGCGCAAAATCTTTATCCGGCAAACGGCCTGTCGCTGGCCGATGCCGCCGCCGTCGAATTCCTGGCGATCGGCGCCCATGCCGTGCGGCGCTCGCTGGCTAATCCAGATGCGCGCACGCTGGTCATCGGCGCCGGCCCGATCGGGCTCGGCACGGCGCTGTTCGCCCGCATCGCCGGGCTCAATGTGACGCTGCTCGACATGAGTGCGGAGAGGCTGGGTTTCGCCGAAAGTGAACTCGGCTTCGCGACCCTCGACGGCTCGCAGGGCGCCACCGCCGACCTGGTGCGGGAAGCAACCGGCGGCGATGGCTTCGACGTGGTTTTCGATGCCACCGGCAACACCCGGTCGGTGCAGTCGGCTTTCGCCCATGTCGCGCATGGCGGGGCGCTGGTCCTGGTCAGCGTCGTCAAGGACGACATCGCCTTTTCCGATCCGGAATTCCACAAGCGGGAGATGATGCTCATCGGCAGCCGCAACGCCCTGCGTGCCGATTTCGACCATGTCGCCGCCTCGATCCGCAACGGCGCGGTGCCACTGGCAAAGCTCGTCACCCATCGCACTACGCTTGGCGAGACGCCGCACGACCTCGCCCGCTGGGCGCATGAGAAGTCCGGCCTGATCAAGGCTGTGATCGAGGTGGGGTCATAACATGGCAGGCGGTGAACCCGGCCCGAATTGACGACGCCCCGCGCAGGTCGACCCCCCACTCCGCCTCGGCTTCGCCGAGCCACCTCTCCCCCGATCGACGGGGTAGAGGAAAGCTGCGAGCCTATTGCAGCCAACGCTCCCCAACCAGACTCCCTCCTTCTCCCGCTGTCAGCGGGCTCCCTTCCTCTCCCTCGGCGAAGCCGAGACGGAGTGGGGGAAGGCGGTCCTCAAACGCCAAGCCGCTGATAAGTAAGCGCGACCGAGCCGGTATGATATCAGCGTGAGTCAGATAAATCACGGTCTCGTACCGGCCGGCACTACCTACAGCGCCGACAGTTTGAGCTCGATCCGCTCGGCCGGGAAGCGTGACTCCGAAAACTGGATAGGCCGACCGTCGGGCGTGACGTTGACGGCGACCGTGACCAGCACGATGGCGCCGGGCTGCAGGTCGAGGTCAGCAAGGTCGGCGGCATCCGCATGGCGCGCCGACAGCACGGTCGATTGCCGGAGATAGTCGTCAATGCCGAAACGTGCCAGCGATGCGGTGATCGAACCGGTTTCCGCCATGGCGGCATCGATGCCGGCAAAGCGGCTGGCATCGAACCAGCCGGCCGCGCGGGACACCGGCATTCCATCGGCTTCGCCGCGCGTTTCCAGGCGTATCACATCGGCCCCCTTCGCAAGGCCCAAGCCCTCTGCGACACGACGGTCGGCGGGCTCGACCGATGACGCGAGCAAGGTGATATGCCGCTCGGACGCCTGTCCTTGCAATCCCTCGGAAAAGCGGGTGCGGGCGCCGATCGGATAGGACAGCCGCCTGCGCGACAGCACGAAGGTGCCGCGCCCCTGCTCCGCCCTGAGCACGCCCTCCTGCACCAGCGCTGCGATAGCGCTGCGCACCGTGTGACGGTTGACGCCATAGCGTCCGGCCAACGCGATCTCGGGCGGCAGCGCGGCATTCTCGGGAAAATCGCCGGCGGCGATCGAATACAGTATCTGGTCGGCGATCTGCCGCCACAGCGCGACACCGCTGCGCCGCTCGATGCTGTTGGCTTGTCCGATCATTTCCGCCCCGATCTTTTTTGCCCCAGACATTTTCCTCGTGTCATGCACTCGTCATGGACACGCATTAGAAAATAGATATAATTTGTATAGTTGTCTATATCAGTAGACAAGTTTTTGGTGACAAGGGACTGTTAACCATGCGAGGACGGGAAGCGCGAGAGCAGGCCGAGCGCAAGGCCGTGATGGCGACGCTGTCACAATCGGCCGGCGACGACATCGTCCGCCTGTGGGACGAAGCAGGCCTGCCTTGCGAAGCGGAACTTCTGCGTGGCCCCGAAACCGGCTTGGTCACGGTACGTGGCCGCATCGGCGGCGGCGGCGCTCCCTTCAATGTCGGCGAGGCGACGGTCACCCGTGCCACGGTACGGCTTGCGTCCGGCCATGTCGGCCACTGCTATGCGCTCGGCCGCGACAAGCAGAAGGCAAGGCTGGCGGCAATCGCCGACGCGCTCTGGCAGGATCCTGCCCACCGCAACGAGGTCGAGACCAAGGTCGTCGCGCCCTTGCAGGCCGCACTGGCCAAGGCACGTGACCAGCGCCGCGCCGAGACGGCTGCGACCAAGGTCGATTTCTTCACCATGGTGCGCGGAGAAGACTGATGGATATCGCCACTCAATCCATCGAAGGCGGCTTCGCCGATCCGGTATTCAACGCCCAGACCGTATTCCGCGCCGTCATGGACGCGATGGCGCGGCCGGGCAGCGTGCAGCCCCTGCCGGCCCTCGCCCAGCCGCCGGCGCCGCTATCGGTCACCGCCGGCGCCATTGCGCTGGCGCTGTGCGACAACGACACGCCGCTCTGGCTCGACCCGGCTTTGCAAGGGTCGGCTGCGGTGAAATCCTGGCTGGGCTTCCATACCGGGGCGCCGCTGGCCAACACCCCGGCCGACGCGCATTTCGCGCTGATCGCCACGCCGGCCGAGATGATGGCGCTCGACGGGTTTTCGCAAGGCACCCAGGATTATCCCGACCGCTCCACGACGCTGATTCTCGGGGTCGGCGATCTCGTCTCCGGCGCTCCGCTGCTGCTCGAAGGCCCCGGCATCGAGAAGACGGCGACGATCGCGCCTGCGCAAATGCCGCGTCATTTCGTCGAGCAATGGAAGCAGAACAACCAGCGCTTTCCGCGTGGCGTCGACATCATCCTCGCCACGTCCGACGCGATTGCCTGCCTGCCGCGCACGACGCGCATCAAGACGATGGAGGCATAGCATGTACGTTGCGGTAAAGGGTGGCGAAGCGGCCATTCGCAATGCTCACAAACTGCTCGCCGACCGCCGGCGCGGCGACCGATCGGTGCCCGCACTTCGCCTCGACCAGATCGTCGAGCAGCTGGCGCTCGGCGTCGACCGGGTGATGAGCGAAGGTTCGCTCTACGACAGGGAATTGGCGGCACTCGCCATCGTCCAGGCGCGCGGCGACATGATCGAGGCGATCTTCCTGGTTCGCGCCTATCGCACCACGCTGCCGCGCTTCGGCTACACCAGGGCGATCGATACCGGCACGATGCTGGTCGAGCGACGCGTGTCGGCGACCTACAAGGACCTGCCCGGCGGCCAGCTGCTCGGCCCGACTTTCGACTACACCCATCGCCTGCTCGATCCCGAGCTTGCCGCCGGCCGCGATGTCGCCGAACCGGAGCAGCGTGCCGGCGAAGCGGAGGCGATGCCGCGCGTCTCCGCCATCCTCGCCCGCGAAGGCCTGATCGAGCCCGACGGCGACATGCCAGGTGATCATGTCCCCGGCGACATCACCCGCGAGCCGCTCGAATTCCCGATGGCGCGTGACATCCGCCTGCAGGCGCTGTCGCGCGGCGACGAGGGGTTTCTGCTGGCGCTCGGCTATTCCACCCAGCGCGGCTACGCGCGCAACCATCCCTTCGTCGGCGAGGTTCGCATCGGCGAGGTCGAACTCGAACTGGACGTGCCGGAACTGCCCTTTGCCGTGCCGCTCGGCAGCATCCGCGTCACCGAATGCCAGATGGTCAACCAGTTCAAGGGCTCGGCCAAGGCGCCGCCGCAATTCACCCGCGGCTACGGCCTTGTCTTCGGCCAGAGCGAGCGCAAGGCGATGGCCATGGCGCTATGCGACCGCGCGCTGCGCGCCTCGGAGTTCGGGGAGGACGTCGTTGCCGCCGCGCAGGACGAGGAGTTCGTCATCTCGCATTCCGACAATGTCCAGGCGACCGGCTTCGTCGAGCATCTGAAGCTGCCGCACTATGTCGACTTCCAGGCCGAGCTCGACCTCGTGCGCCGCATGCGCGCCGAGCACGACGCTCGCGAAAATGCCGGCAAGGGCGAAGAGAAGAGGCAAGCCGCGGAATGACTTCAGTTAGCTCCACCAGCGTGACTTCCCCCGTCTGGGGAATGGCCTCCGGATCCGCCGTAACCGCTACTGCTGCCGACGGTCTCGCCTTGCGCGCCTTCCCTCGGCTCAGGAAGAACCATTCTACGAAGCACAAAGGCAACCACCCCCACGAACACCAGCAACAGTATTCCGAGGCGCATCCATCCGATCGGGGTCATCGGAGCCCAGCCCCTTTTACGTGTCTTGGAACTCAATTCGGTAGCACAGAGCGGAAGCGATCGCCATGACCGACATCGCCACCTACAACTTCGCCTATCTCGACGAACAGACCAAGCGGATGATCCGCCGCGCCATCCTCAAGGGCATCGCCATCCCTGGCTATCAGGTGCCGTTCGCGTCGCGCGAAATGCCGATGCCCTATGGCTGGGGCACCGGCGGCGTGCAGGTCACGGCTTCGATCATCGGCCCGGACGATGTGCTCAAGGTCATCGACCAGGGCGCCGACGACACCACCAATGCGGTTTCGATCCGCGCTTTCTTCAAGAAGGTCGCCAATGTCGCGGTCACCACCGAGACGGCGAAGGCGACGATCATCCAGACGCGTCACCGCATCCCCGAGTATCCGCTGAGTGCAGGCCAGGTGCTGGTCTACCAGGTGCCGATCCCCGAGCCGCTGCGCTTCCTCGAGCCGCGCGAAACGGAGACGCGCAAAATGCATGCGCTGGAGGAATATGGCCTCATGCATGTGAAGCTCTACGAGGACATCGCCAGGCACGGCCGCATCGCCACCACCTATGCCTATCCGGTCAAGGTGGAGGGCCGCTATGTGATGGATCCGTCGCCGACACCGAAATTCGACAATCCGAAGATGCACCGTTCGCCGGCTTTGCAATTGTTCGGCGCGGGCCGCGAAAAGCGCATCTATGCACTGCCGCCCTTCACCGACGTCGTCAGCCTCGACTTCGAGGATCATCCGTTCGAGGTGCAGACCTTCGACCAGCCCTGCGCGCTGTGCGCGGCCGAGAACGTCTATCTCGACGAAGTCATCCTCGACGACCATGGCGGCCACATGTTCGTCTGCTCCGACACGGATCATTGCGAGAAGCGGCGGGCCGAAGGCCATCGCGGCCACCTTGCGCCCGAGACCCCCCTTGCCCAGGAAAAAACGGAGCCGGCGCAATGACCGACGAACCGCTGCTGCGCGTTTCGGCGCTGTCCAAATTCTACGGCTCGCGGGTCGGCTGCGAGAACGTCACCTTTGACCTCTGGCCGGGCGAAGTGCTGGCGGTGGTCGGCGAATCCGGTTCCGGCAAGACAACTTTGCTCAACTGCCTGTCGACGCGGTTGCTGCCCTCTTCAGGAACCGCCAGCTACCGCATGCGCGACGGCCAGTTCCGTGAGCTTTACCGCATGAGCGAGGCCGAGCGCCGCTTCCTGATGCGCACCGACTGGGGCTTCGTCCACCAGAACCCCGCCGACGGGTTGCGCATGACGGTGTCGGCCGGCGCCAATGTCGGCGAACGGCTGATGGCGGTCGGCGACCGCCACTATGGAAAAATCCGCGCCACGGCCGTCGACTGGCTGTCGCGCGTCGAGATCGACGAAGACCGCATCGACGACGAGCCTCGCGCCTTTTCCGGCGGCATGCGCCAGCGCCTGCAGATCGCCCGCAATCTCGTTACCGGGCCGCGGCTGGTGTTCATGGACGAGCCGACCGGCGGCCTCGATGTTTCGGTGCAGGCGCGCCTGCTCGACCTGCTGCGCGGCCTTGTCACCGATCTCGGCCTCGCTGCCATCGTCGTCACCCACGATCTCGCCGTGGCGCGGCTGTTGTCGCAGCGCATGATGGTGATGAAGGACGGCCGCGTCGTCGAAAGCGGCCTCACCGACCGCGTCCTCGACGATCCGCGCGCGCCCTACACCCAGCTTCTTGTTTCTTCCATTCTGCAGGTGTGAAGATGGCAACCCCGCTCGTTGTCTCCGATGTCGCCAAGAGCTTCACCATGCATCTGCGCGACGGCATCAAACTGCCGGTGGTCGCCGGTGTCTCGTTCGCGATCAGGGCCGGCGAATGCGCCGTGCTCGGCGGCCCGTCCGGCGCCGGCAAGAGCTCGATCCTGAAAATGCTCTACGGCAATTATGCCGTCGATGAAGGCCAGATCATCGTCCAGCATGAGGGTGGGCTCATCGATCTCGCCACGGCCAGCCCGCGCACCGTGCTTGCGGTGCGCCGGCTCACCATCGGCTATGTCAGCCAGTTCCTGCGCACAGTGCCACGCGTTTCGGCGCTCGATGTCGTCGCCGAACCGCTGGTCGAGCGCGGCGAGGAGCGCGAGGTCGCGCGCGGCAAGGCACGCGCCTTGCTGGCGCAGCTGAACCTGCCGGAAAAACTGTGGGCGCTGCCGCCGGCAACCTTCTCCGGCGGCGAACAGCAGCGCGTCAACATCGCGCGCGGTTTCATCACCGAGCATCCGATCCTGCTGCTCGATGAGCCGACCGCCTCGCTCGACGCGAAAAACCGGGACGTGGTGATTTCCCTGATCGCCGCCAGGAAGGCGGCGGGCGTTGCTTTGCTCGGCATCTTCCACGACCACGACGTGCGTGAGGCGGTCGCCGACCGCGTCATCGACGTGACCGCCTTCGCCGCCGGGAAAATCGCCGCATGACCAGGAAACTGTCGGAGGCGCCGCTGATCCACGAGACGGCGGAAGTCGAGAACTCGACGCTTGGCCGCTGGACCGAAATCGCCGAGCGCTGCCGGGTTTCCGAAAGCACACTCGGCGACTATTCCTACATGATGCAGGACTGCGGCGTCTGGTGCGCGACGATCGGCAAATTCGCCAACATCGCCGCCAGTGTGCGCATCAACGCCACCAACCACCCGACCTGGCGGCCGACGCTGCACCATTTCACCTATCGCGCCTCGGATTATTGGGACGACGCCGAGCACGAGAACGAATTCTTCGCCCAGCGCCGCGCCAAACGCGTCACTATCGGTCATGACACCTGGCTCGGCCATGGCTCGACCATCCTGCCTGGCGTCATCGTCGGCGACGGCGCGGCGGTCGGCGCCGGAGCGGTAGTGTCGAAAGACGTCGCGCCCTACACCATCGTCGGCGGCGTACCGGCCAAGCTGATCCGCGAACGCTTCGACCGCCGTACCGCGGAGCGCTACCAGGCGCTGGCCTGGTGGGACTGGAACCACGCAAGGCTGCGCGCCACGCTCGACGATTTTCGGGAACTGTCGGCGGAGGCTTTCCTGGAGAAATATGGCGGCTGAGGGTCGTGAAATGGTGACTGGTGAATAGAATGGGGGCAGCGGGCAAGTTTCGAGGCTTGTCCGCTGCCCCATTCACTATTCACCATTTCACCATTCACGCGCTCGATTGGTCGCGCCGCTCCAGCTTGTGGACGTTAACAAAACTGACATCGTTCCGACACCGCAGGTTCACGTGGCTGCGCTAGCGAGGGCTAACAGACCTTCAATTGCGATTGGACTGGAGCCTGCACCATGTCAGCTACGCTCGAAATCCGCGGCGTCACCCGCCGGTTCGGCAAGAACACCGCCGTCAGCAATGTTCACATCGCGATCCCGCAGGGCCAGATGGTCGGCATCATCGGCCGCTCCGGGGCTGGCAAATCGACGCTTCTGCGCATGATCAACCGCCTCATCGATCCCAGCCAGGGATCCATCCTGTTCGACGGCGTCGAGGTCTCCGGGTTGCGCGGCTCGCCGCTCCGGCGATGGCAGCGCGACTGCGCCATGATCTTCCAGCAGTTCAATCTGGTGCCGCGCCTCGACGTGCTGACCAATGTGCTGCTCGGCCGGCTCAACCACCGCTCGACGCTGTCCAACCTGTTCGGCATGTTTTCCCGCGGCGAATGCGCCGAGGCTGTTGCCGCCCTCGAGCGCCTCGACATTGCCCGCACCGCGCTGCAGCCTGCCGGCACACTTTCCGGCGGCCAGCAGCAGCGCGTTGCGATTGCGCGCGCCATGATGCAGCAGCCGAAGGTGCTGCTGGCCGATGAGCCGATCGCTTCACTCGATCCGCTCAACGCCAAGGTGGTGATGGATTCGCTGCAGGACATCAATTTGCGCGAAGGCATCACCGTCATCACCAATCTGCACACGCTCGACACGGCGCGCACCTATTGCAACCGCATCATCGGCATGGCCGCCGGCAAGGTCGTCTTCGACGGCCCGCCCGAAGCCCTCAACCGCGAGGCGGTGCGCACGGTCTACGGCGCCGACGGCAATGGCGGCGAGATCTCCGAGGCCATCACCTCGACCAGTGTCGCCATCAAACAGAAAATCGCTGCATCCGCCGGACCGCTCGAGCCAGCGTTTCCTGGTTACTGAGAACGGCCTGATCGCCCGCCCGCGTCAAAGGCACCTGTCAAAAAACTCGAACGCTACCGGCGCGAGGCCGGGACCAACAGGAGTGAGATAATGTTCAGGAAGATGGTTTTTGGCGCCGTTTCATTGCTCGCCATCGCGGCAAGCGCCGCTCACGCCCAGGATATCAAGGAATTCCGCATCGGCATCCTTGGTGGTGAAAACGAAGCGGACCGGCTGCGCAACTTTCAGTGCCTCGCCGATCACATGAAGTCCGAATTCGGCTTCGAAAAGGTCTCGCTGTTCCCGGCCGCCGACTATGACGGCGTGATCCAGGGCCTGCTCGGCGGCACCCTCGATTTCGCCGAGCTTGGCGCGTCGGGCTATGCCAGCGTCTACCTCAAGGATCCGAACGCCGTGACCCCGATCCTCACCACCCAGCAGACCGACGGCGCGACCGGCTATTATTCGATCGGCCTGGCGCTGAAGTCGTCCGGCATCACCGACATCAAGTCGGCAAAGGGCAAGAAGCTCGGCTATGCCGACCCGGATTCGACCTCCGGCTACCTGATCCCGCTGACCCAGATCCCGAAGGACACGGGCGCTTCGAACGAGACCTTCTTCGCCTCGACCGAGTTCAATGGCGGCCACGAGAACAACCTCCTCGCCGTCCGCGACGGCAAGGTCGATGTTGCGGTTGACGATTCCTCGGGCATCGGCGACTTCAAGAACGGCTACACCTCCGGCACCTTCCACAAGGAAGTCGCCAAGGGCGCCGTCGACCCCAACGATTTTGTCGAAGTCTGGCGCTCCGGCTTGATCCCGAATGGCCCGCTGGTCGTGCGCACCGCGCTCGGCGGCGATATGAGCGCCAAGCTCGCCAACTTCTTCACCAGCCTGCCGGCCAAGGACAAGCCTTGCTTCGAGGCCATCGAAGGCGGCGATTTCACCGGCTACGTTCCGGTGAAGCCGGACTTCTACAGCGTCATCGTCGAAGCCCGCAAAGCCGCGATCGGCGGCTGACGACAATTGCGGAAAGGGCGGCGTCCATTAGAGCTACGTGCGTCCACTTGGACGCACAAAGTACGCTCTAACACTTAGATGCCGCATCGTGCTTTCCGAAAGTCGAACTTCGACTTTCGGGCCGATGCGGTCGCCGCCCTTTTTGCGTGTCCGCTCGTGACCCCGTATGACCTTCGCCTCTACAATTCGTTCAGACGCGGTCCGGCAGGCAGCAGACGCCTGGCGACGCCAGAAGTCCTTGCGCCGGTTCTACACGGCGCTCGGCATCGGCTTGCTGCTTGTCGCCATGTGCACAGCCATGTGGTTCGCCGACGAGGCCAATGCCGGACATTTCTTCGATCGGCTGCCGCACATACTGGATTTCCTTAGCTGGCTTGTTCCCAAGGACTGGAACGACGTTTGGCGGGCGCTGTTCGACATCGCATCGCCGCACGACAAGGGCAGCCAGGAGTTCAACTTCCCGCTTGGCCGCGTCTATCTCTGGGGCGGCTTTTATCTACCCGAATATTTCGAGCTGATGCTCACCACGCTTAACGTGGCGCTGGTTTCCACTTTCATCGGCTTTGTCTTTGCGGTGCCCTTTTCCTTCATCGCGGCCCGCAATTTGACCCCCAGTCCGGTGCTCAGGCTCGTCGTCAAGCGCTTCATGGAACTGCTTCGCGCCTTCCCGGAGATCGTCATTGCCGGCCTGTTCGCAGCCATCCTCTCGACCGGCCCGGTCGCAGCCATCATCGCCATCGGCCTGCATTCGATCGGCGCCCTCGGCAAGCTCTTCTACGAGATCAACGAAAACATCGACATGCGCGCCGAAGAAGGCCTGCGCGCTGTCGGCGCGAACTGGTTCGAGCGCGTGCGCTTCGCCGGCCTGCCACAGGTGCTGCCGAATTTCATGTCCTACACTCTGCTCAGGATCGAGATCAATGTCCGCATCTCGACCATCATCGGCGCGGTCGGCGGTGGCGGCATCGGCGAGGAACTGAAGCTCTCCATCTCGCGCGGCTTCGGCGCCAAAACGCTTGCACTGGTGCTGCTGCTGTTCACGACGATCTTCCTCGTCGACCAGTTCTCTGCCTGGCTACGCCGCAAGCTCGTCGGCGAGCAGGCATTCATGATGGGCGCCTGACCATGATCCCAAAAAGCATGCCCTCGGGCCTGGCCAGAGGGTGGATTCCGGTTTTTGGAAAAGATCATGGCAAATCAACACGAAGACTGCCCATGGCCACGATGACCGCCGATGAGATTCAGGCGATCGAGGAGCGCTTTCCCCAAGTGTTCCGGCGGCCCCTGTACAAACGCTTCGGCCCGCTGGTCCTGTTCACCGGCATCCTGCTCTACCTCCTCTACGCCTTGTGGTTCTTCAGCCTGCCGCAAGTTCTGAGGGAATCGCACTGGGAGCGCCTGCCGCTCTTCCTGACGCAATGGATCAGCTACGATCTGCAGCCGGAATTCCGCCTCGACCAGCCTCAGATCACACCCAGATACCCGCGTTTTTCGGCGCTCGGCGAAGACCCGCATCCCGATTGGGTCATCACCAATGCCAACGGCTCCTACACCATCCTGATCGACGGCCGAGCCAAATCCGTCACCTTCGACAAGGCCGAGGCGACGCTGGTCGCCAATGGCCAGGCGGTGCCGGTGTCGTTGACCAGCGGCAAACCCGTAATATCCGGCCCTGTGCCCGAGTGGATCACCGCGCACGACGATGAGATCGTCGCCAGAATGGGCTTTGCCGGCGAGGTCCGGATAACCGTCGATCGCGTCAAGGTCCGCAAGCGCTTCCTCGGCTGGGCGAATTTCGTCTTCGACACACGCTCGCCCTTTTTCGGCAAGTCGCCCAGCGAGGTGGTCTCGTTGCTCATGTCCGGGCCCCAGCTCAAGCCGGGCACATCGAACATTGCGCTGGCCGCCGACAATATCTGGAACAACGCCCAATGGCAGCATGGCGACGTCTGGACGAAGCTGTTCCAGACCATCGTCATGGCATTTCTCGGCACCTTGCTCGGCGGCATCGTTGCCTTCCCGCTCGCCTTCTTCGCCGCCCGCAACATCACCCCAAGCGGCATGCTCAGCCAAGTGCTAAAGCGGTTCTTCGATTTCATGCGTTCGGTCGACATGCTGATCTGGGCGCTGTTCTTCACCCGCGCCTTCGGCCCGGGCCCGCTTGCCGGCAGCGCCGCGATTTTCTTCACCGAGATCGGCACGCTCGGCAAAGTCTATTCGGAAGGCCTCGAGAACATCGACGACAAGCCACGCGAGGGCATCCAGTCGACGGGCGCCAACGGCTTGCTGGTGCAGCGCTATGGCGTGCTGCCGGAGGTGATCCCGGTCTTCATCAGCCAGACACTCTATCAGTGGGAATCCAACACCAGGGGCGCGACGATCATCGGCGCCGTCGGAGCCGGTGGCATCGGCCTGAAGCTCTGGGAGGCGATGCGCACCAATTCCAACTGGGCCAATGTCTTCTACATGGTGCTCTTGGTCCTGCTCGTCGTTTTCATCTTCGACAACATTTCCAATTTCCTGCGCCGCCGCTTGAGCAGGACGATCCACGACTACAACCGGATCCATGCCGGCCAGGGCTAACGAGGCCGTTGCGCCGGCGTGCGGTTAGGGCGCCTTCCTCCATCCATTCCTGATATGCTTGTAGCCGTCGCGGTAGACGGCTTCCGGGCCTTCGGAAAAGTCGCGCCACACCTTGGTGGCCGCGGCCAGATCCTTCAGCGAGCGGCCGAACGCCTCGATCGTCAGCCAATCGTCGTAGCCGCTCTTGCGGATGGCGGAGAACGTCTCCTTCCAGGGGACGTGGCCGCGGCCCGGCACGCCACGATCGTTCTCCGAAATATGGATATGGACGATGTTCTTGCGGTTGCGCGTATAGGCGCCGATCGGGTCGGCCTCTTCGATGTTGGCGTGGAAGGTGTCGTACATCGCCTTGATGTGCGGCCGGTCGATCGCGTCGATATGCTCCGACAAATCGTCCATCGTGTTGAGCAGATAGCATTCGAAGCGGTTGAGCGCTTCCAGCCCGATGGTGACACCCTTGTTGCCGGCATGGTCGCCAACGGCGCGTTGCGAGGCGATCGAACGTTTTTTTTCGGCCGCCGTCGGCCCGCTGCCGGAGAAGCCCCCGAGTGTCGAATGCAATGGGCCGCTCAACGTGTTCGCGCCAAGCGCCTGAGCGCAGTCGATCGCCGATTTCATGTAGTCGATACCGACCTTGCGCGTCGAGGCGTCGGCCGAGATCAAATTCATCGCCGGATCGCCCATGGCAGAAACGGCGGTGCGTTCCAGGCCGATACGATCGAGCAGCTCGCCGAGTTTCCTGTAGTCGTCCGGCGTGCCGGAGAAGACCGGTATCTCGACGCCGTCGAAGCCGGTCGCCTTGATGTCCCTCAACAACGGCTCGTGTTTTTTCGAGACACTGGTCGTCCACAACAACATGCACATGCCGATTTTCATCGACGCCCCTCCCCTTTGACGGCCGGGCTTGCTCCTCCGGCGACTTCGCCACAAGCCCCCTCATCCGGCCGCTTCGCGGCCACCTTCTCCCCGCTGGGGAGAAGAGGCGGACGCCAACGCTGGCGATCTCCTCTCCCCTCGGGTAGAGGTCCGAATGCCCCGAATTGCCCTGCGGCTGGCAATCCGGGTGAGGGGGGCTTCCCGTTAACCGGACGCAGTGATTAAAGTTTCGTCCACGCCCCATTCTTCTTCGACGACTTCACGCAGGCCTCGATGAAGGCCATGCCCTCGACGCCGTCCTGCACGGTCGGGAAGACGACATCCTTAGCCGGCTTGCCGCCCTTCCGGCGCGCCGCACGAATAGCCCGTGCGGCCTCCTGATAGATATTGGCGAAACCTTCGAGATAGCCTTCCGGATGCCCTGGCGGAACGCGGCTGACCCGACCGGCGACGGGAAGTGCGCCAGCGCCATTTCGGGTAATCAATTGCTTCGGCTGGCCGAACGGCGTGTACCAGAGATAGTTCGGGTCGGCCTGCACCCATTCGAGCCCGCCCTTCGAGCCGTAGATGCGCAATTTCAGCCCGTTCTCGTGGCCGGGCGCCACCTGGCTTGCCCAGATCATGCCCTTGGCCGGGTGCGACCCGCCGACCGGCTTGAAGCGCAGCAGCACATTGATGTTGTCGTCGAGCAGCCGCCCCGGCACGAAGGCATCGAGATCGGCCGACAGCGAATCGAGCTCCAGCCCGGAGACGAAACGGGCGAGGTTATAGGCATGTGTGCCGATATCGCCCAGCGCACCGCCGGCGCCGGCCTGCTTGGGGTCTGAGCGCCACGCAGCCTGCTTCTGGCCGGTGGCGGCCAGATCTTCGGTCAGCCAGTCCTGCGGATATTCCGACTGCACGATGCGGATATCGCCGAGCTGTCCCTTGGCCACCATCTCGCGTGCCTGCCGCACCATCGGATAGGCGGTGTAGTTATGCGTCAGCACGAACACCTTGCCGGTCTTTTCGACCAGCGCCGCCAGCTTCTTTGCCTCGGCCAGCGTCGTCGCCAGCGGCTTGTCGCAGATGACGTGGATGCCGGCCTCGAGAAAAGCCTTGGCGGCCGGCACGTGCACATTGTTCGGCGTGACGATGGCCACCACCTCGATGCCGTCCGGCCGCTTGGCCTCGGCCTTGGCCATCTCGGCATAGGAGCCGTAGCTGCGTGCCGGATCGAGCCCAAGCTCGGCCGCCGAGGCCTTGGCGCGCTCCGGATTCGACGACAACGCGCCGGCGACCAGCACGAACTCGTTATCCATGCGCGCCGCGATGCGGTGCACCGCACCGATAAAGGCGCCTTGTCCGCCGCCAACCATGCCGTAGCGGATCGGACCGCCCCCGGTTTCCGCCTTCGATGCACCAACCATGATGTTCTCCCTCGTTATTCTGAGATACCCCTCCCCCTCGAGGGGAGGGTCGACGCGTAGCGTCGGGGTGGGGTTGCCGGCCATGAAGTTCGCCATGGACCGACCCCACCCGGCCCTCCGGGCCACCCTCCCCTCGAGGGGGAGGGATATCTGTGCTAGATCCCCATCATGCCGCGCAGCACCTTTTTATCGGTCGTGCCGCCGGCGAAATCGTCGAATGCTTTTTCCGTCACCCTGATGATGTGGTGCTGGATGAAGGGGGCGCCTTCGGCAGCACCATCCTCCGGGTGCTTCAGGCAGCATTCCCATTCCAGCACCGCCCATGAGTCGTAATTGTATTGGGTGAGCTTGGAGAAGATGCCGCCGAAATCCACCTGCCCGTCTCCGAGCGAGCGGAAACGCCCTGCGCGGTTGGTCCAGCTCTGGTAGCCGGAATAGACGCCTTGCCGCCCGGTCGGATTGAACTCGGCATCCTTGACGTGGAACGCCTTGATCCGCTCGTGGTAGATGTCGATGAATTCGAGATAATCGAGCTGCTGCAGCAGGAAGTGCGACGGGTCGTAGTTGATGTTGCAGCGCTTATGGCCGCCGACCGCGTCGAGGAACATCTCGAATGTCGCGCCGTCGAACACGTCCTCGCCCGGATGGATTTCGTAGCCGACATCGACGCCGTTCTCGTCATAGACGTCGAGGATCGGCTTCCAGCGTTTGCCGAGTTCGGCAAACGCTTCCTCGATCAATCCCGCCGGCCGCTGCGGCCAGGGGTAGAGGTATGGGAAGGCCAGGGCGCCGCAAAACGACACCGACGCCTTGAGTCCGAGATTCTTCGACGCCTTGGCGGCGAACTTCATCTGTTCGACCGCCCATTGCTGCCTGGCTTTTGGATTGTTGTGCACCGCAGCCGGCGCGAAGCCGTCGAACTGCGCATCATAGGCGGGATGCACCGCCACCAGTTGCCCCTGCAGATGCGTCGACAGTTCGGTGATTTCGACGCCGGCATCGGCGCAGATGCCCTTCACCTCGTCGCAATAAGCCTTGGAGGAGGCTGCCTTCTCGAGATCGAATAGTCGAGCGTCCCATGTCGGGATCTGCACGCCCTTGTAGCCCAGACCAGCCGCCCATTTGGTGATCGAGGCCAGCGAATTGAACGGCGCGGCGTCGCCCGCAAATTGCGCCAGGAACAGACCAGGCCCCTTCATCGTCGTCGGCATCGGCATCTCCCTATGTTTCACGACCAAGCATAGCGCCGATTGAAAACAGGGCCAGCGTCTTTGGTCTCTTTGCACAGCGCGCTCAGCGCCGCTATTCTGGTATTACCAAATGCCGAAATCTGGTCAAGCCATTTGACGCGCTGCCGCAGTCCTGCAACCATGCCGAGTTGGGCCACATGTTTAAGCATAATCAATGGTCTAGCTAGGAACAAACGCTTTGTGGCAGCACTTCTTGCCGTCCAGATGAAATTACTGTAGACCTCCCATCAGGCCCAATTGGTCGAACCAGTTCGACAAAAATGCTGGGACGCCTTGGGGAGGAATCATGCGGCACGCTTCGGCAGAGTGCGCCGCAGGCGAACTGGTACAGGCGATTCTGGGAAGGATAGACTATGCATCTTTCGACGCACAATTGGATGCGGGCGGAGCCGCTGGAAACGACGCTCAAGCGCATCAAGAAATTCGGCTACGAGTCGATCGAGATCTCCGGCGAACCCGAACAGTACAAGCCCAAGGAGACGCGCGCACTGTTGAACGAGTACGGCATTCGCTGCTGGGGAGCGGTGACGCTGATGCTGGGCGAGCGCAATCTCGCCGCCAAGGATCAGGGCCAGCGTGAGCGCTCGGTGCAATATGTCAAGGACGTGCTGACCATGGTCAGCGAGCTCGACGGCGAGATCATCACGCTGGTTCCGGCCACCGTCGGCAAGGTCGTGCCCGACGGCACCGAGGAAGAGGAATGGAAATGGGTGGTCGACGCCACCCGGGAATGCTTCACCCACGCCAAGAAGGTCGGCGTCAAGATCGCGGTCGAGCCGCTCAACCGCTTCGAGACTTATCTGTTCAACCGCGGCGCCCAGGCACTGGCGCTGGCCGATGCGGTCAGCCCCGAATGCGGCGTCTGCCTCGACGCCTACCACATCCACATGGAAGAATTTAACGTCTACGACGCCATCCGGCAGGTCGGTAAGCGCCTGTACGACTTCCATGTCGCCGACAACAACCGCTTCGCCGCCGGCCTCGGGCAGATCGACTGGCCGAAGATCGTCGGCACGCTGAAGGAGATCGGCTATGACGGCGCGCTGACCAATGAATTCGTCGCCCCCGTCGACCGCACGCCGGCTGCCCCCTATCCCGACATGGTCGAACGCAACCCCGTCGACATCTCGCCGGAGCAGCTGAAATTCATTCAGGACCACGGCTCCAGCGTGCTCACGGAAAAATTCTACACCGACCAGATGCGCATCAATGCGGAAACGCTGCTGCCGCTGATCAAGTAGCCGAGCCGTTTGGAAAAGCCCTTCCGCCTCACCGCGGCCGGGCCGAGGATGAACATGCGCATCAAGACGGTCCAAGCCTGGTGGGTTCGCATACCGATCGAAGTCGCGAAGCAGCATCGCAGTGACTTCGGTCAGGTGGCGACGTTCGACGCCGCCATCCTGCGCATTGAAACCGACGACGGTCTGGTCGGCTGGGGCGAAGGCAAGAATGCCGCCGGCAGCGCCGGCAGCTACGGCGCTCTCGTCCATTTGCTGAACTACGAGGTCGGCCCGCAGTTGGTCGGCCGCGACCCGGCCGACATCGGCGTCATATGGGAGATGCTCTATAATGGTACGCGCCACGACAGCGCCGCTCGCGCCGGCCATGCCATGCCGCAATTGGCACGACGGGGCATGAGCATCGCCGCCATCAGCGCCGTCGACATCGCATTGTGGGACATACTTGGCAAATCGCTCGGCGTTCCGGTCTGGCGGCTGCTCGGCGGCCGCAAGCTGGACCGCATGCCGGCCTATGCTTCCGGGGGCTGGGCCACTGCGGAAGCCATCGGCGACCAGCTGCAGTCCTACATCGCCAAGGGCGGCTTCAAGGCGCTGAAGATGCGCGTCGGCGCCATGGACGGCGCCCCACATATCTCGGCGGCTCGCGTCCGCGCCGCAAGACAGGCGCTCGGTCCCGATATCGACCTGATGGTCGACGCGCACGGCACCTACACGGTGGCCGAAGCCAAGCGCTTCATCCACCTCGCCGGCGACCTCGATCTCGCTTGGTTCGAGGAGCCGGTGATCGCCGACGACAAGCCCGGCATGGCCGAGGTGCGTGCCTGCGGCTCGATACCGATCGCCACCGGCGAAAGCGAGGCGACGCGCTATGCCTTCCGCGACCTCGCCGTACTCAAATCCGCCGATATCTTCCAGCCGGATCCGGCCTTTTGCGGTGGCATCAGCGAGGCGATGAAGATCGGCACCATCGCCAGCGCCTTCAATCTGCGCTTTGCGCCGCATCTTTGGGCCGGCGCGCCCTGCTTCTTTGCCGGGCTGCATGTCTGCGCTGCTTCGCCGGCGAGCTTCACCGTCGAATATTCGCTCGGCGCTAACCCGATGATCCACGATCTGATCGAAGAGACTGTCGAAGCAACGGACGGTATGGTAGCGATCCCTGATAGACCCGGGCTGGGATTCACCATTTCGGAGCGGTTCCTGGAGGCGCACGCGCAACACGGCTGACATGAAAGAAAAGAACCTTCTCGCGGAACTCGCCGCCTATCTGTTCTCCCATTCGGACAAGGAGACGGGCCGCACGCCGTCGGAGCGCGAACTGGCAGAGCATTTCAGCGTCAGCCGCGGCCAGATCCGCGAGGCGCTGGCCATTCTCGAGGCCATGCGCATCGTCGAGCGACGGGCGAAATCCGGCATCTACATCGATACGAAGCAGGCGAGCGTCGAGGCGATGGCGCTGTTCGCCCGCGCGGGCCTGCCGCTCGATCCCGTCCAGATCTACGAGACGGTCGAGTTGCGCAAGATCCACGAGATCAAGGCCGCCGAACTTGCCTGTTCACGCGCCACCGAGGAGAATTTCGAGCGGCTGCGCGAGATCCTGAAGGCCTCTGAGGATCGCATCGCCGCCGGTGAAGGCCTTGCCAGGGAAGACCGCGAGTTCCACCTCGAGATCGTGCGGGCGACCAAGAACAGCGTCTTCCACAATATCTGCAGCGTCTACTACATGATGGGTGAGCTGCGCCTGCCGATCTATTTCAACGATCCCGAACGCAGCGTGCGCTCCCATGCCGAGCATATCCAGATCTACGAGGCGCTGCTGCGCCGCGACGGCAATCTCGCCCAGGCGCTGATGAGCGCCCACCTGCAAGGCGCGGAAAGCTACTGGAAAGGGCTGATCGAGGGGCGTGGGGCTGAACCGGAAAGCCCAGCGCTCGAAAAGGCCTGAAATGCCCAAGATCCTGTCGACACACAGACTGCACCCTCGTGCCGCTTCCATGCTGACGGGGGCCGGCGAACTCGTCGTTGCTTCCGCCCTCGATGCGGCCACGCTTGCCGCCGAGGCAAGGGACGCCGATGTCATCATCGTTCGCGCTCCCTTGCCTGCGGCGCTTTTCGAAGGCGCGAAGAAGCTCAGGGCCGCGATCCGCCACGGCGCCGGGCTCGACATGGTACCGATGGAAGCGGCCAATGCGGCCGGCGTGCTGGTGGCGAACGTACCGGGGGTGAACGCGCGATCCGTCGCCGAATATGTGATGTTCGCGGCGCTGGCGCTGCTTAGGCGCTTTCGTGTGTTGGACCGCGACTTGCGTGCGAAGGGCTGGCTGGCGGGCCGCGAGCACACGGTGGTGGCCAGCGAGCTAGCGGGCAAGACGATCGGCATTGTCGGCCTCGGCGCGATCGGTCAGGCTGTTGGCCACATCGCCGCCCATGGGTTCGATCTGAATGTGGTGGCGACGACGCGCAGCATGCGGCCGGCGCCGGACAGGGTCGGCTTCCTGTCGATCGATGCACTCATCGAGCAGAGCGACGTCATCGTTCTGTGCTGCCCGCTGACGCCCGAAACACGGGGGCTGATCAGCCGCGAGCGCATTGACCGGATGAAGCCGGATGCGCTGCTGATCAATGTTTCGCGCGGGCCGGTGATCGATGACGACGCGCTGATCGAGGCCTTGCAGAAGGGCCGCATCGGCGGCGCTGCGCTCGATGTTTTTGCAACACAACCGCTGCCGCCCAACCATCCTTATTTCGGCTTCGACAACATCATCGTCACCCCGCACATGGCCGGGATCACCGAGCAGTCGATGATGCGCATGGGCGTCGGCGCGGCTGGCGAAGCTTTGCTGGTGCTGGCTAACAGATTACCGGTCAATCTACGCAACCCCGAAGTGGTCGAGCACTACCGGCGGCGGTTCCCTGTCGATCTCTGAGAGCGCCTCAATTTTCCCGAACTCGCCGGCGATGGTGCCGGCCATGGTAAACGTCACAAAATTCCTGCTGACAGCCGGCTTCTGCATGGCGACGGCGCATGCCTTTGCCAACGGACAGGGCAGCTACGTGTTCTGCGACAACGGCATACGGTGCGTGGCGGCACCCTGTCCATCGAACAGCGTACTCGACCTCGCTACTGGTAAGCTCATCAAAGGCGTTTCAATCGACATCGATCGCCTGCCGCAGCAAGACAAGGCCCTCGACCTTTCGGACAAGCTCTATGCCGGCAAGGTCGTTGTTGTCGGATCGATCGAGAACCGCACCCGGACCTTCAACGGCAAGCGGTACACCCTGCCTTGGCTGGTTGCCACCAGCATCGAACGCGCCGCCAAGGACAGCGAACGCGGCCACTGCTCGTCGCGTTGACACGCGCTATCGGATCAATTTGCAAGCAGCGCCTCGATCCCTGTTGCGATGCGCAGCAGGTGGTGGTCATGGCCATTGCGCGCCACCAGCATCAGCCCGGCCGGGCGCGTCATTCCCGGCATCGGCAGCGAGATGGCTGACAGATCGAACTGGTTGGCGACCTGCGTGTTGCGCAGCAGAAGGCCTTCCGTCCTGTTCCACAGAGCCTCGTCGTCGGTCATAGAGACGATCGTCGGCGCCGTCACCGGCGTGGTCGGCAGGGCCAGCACGTCGACCGACGCCAGTCGGTCATCCATTGCGGCGGCCAGCGCCGTGCGGCAGCGCATTGCCCTGATATAGACCGTGGCCGGAATGGCGGCGGCGCGCGACAATGGTCCGCTTACCCGCGGGTCGACCGGCGTCGCCGCTCCGGTCGCCAGCCAGTCGGCATGGATCTCCGCCCCTTCCATCGCCGCGATCGAGGCGCGCTTGGTTGCCGCGCGCAGATCCGCAAGCAGGTCGTCGATCGACAGCTCCACAAGCCGTGCGCCGCTAAGCTCCATCTTACGCAGACACCGGTCGAACGTCGTCGCGACCTCTTCCTGCGTATCATCGAACAGCAAGCCGCGCGCAATACCGACGCGCAGGCCGTCCAGTGGCAGCGGCAACAGTGCCGCCAGGTTTTCGGCCGACATCACCGCATCGGCCGCCGCACATTCGGCGACGGTGCGGGCCAGCGGACCGATCGAGTCCAGCGTGGCCGACAGCGGAAACGCACCCGCAAGCGGCACGCGCCGTGCGGTCGGCTTGAAACCGACGACGCCATTCAGCGATGCCGGAATGCGCACCGAACCACCGGTATCGGAACCGATGGAGATTTGGCTGGTGCCTTCGCCCACCGAAACGCCGGCGCCTGAGGAGGAGCCGCCCGGAATACGGCTGGCATCACTTGCATTGCCGGGCGTGCCGTAATGTGGATTGACGCCGATCGCAGTGAAGGCGAACTCGGTCATGTTGGTCTTGCCGAGGATGATCGCACCGGCCTGGCGCAGCCGTCGCACGACAATGGCATCCCGCAGCGCCGGCGCTGCGTTGACGAGCAGCAGCGAGCCCGCCGTGGTCGGCTCGCCGGCGACATCGAACAGATCCTTGATCGAGACGATCGCCCCATCGAGCGCCCCGAGCGTGACGCCGGCTTTTCGCCGCGCATCGGCGGCGTCGGCCGCCGCCCGTGCGGCTTCCGGGTAGAGCTTTACGAAAACGCTTTCATCGTCGACGCGAGCGGCAAGACGCGAAAGAATTGCTTCGAGGCTATCACGGGCTGATTGCATTTTTCGGTGTCGGACTCCGCACGCTTGCAACGTCTTAAGGTAGCAGCCTGAAACTGGCCGCAGGAGACATAGCCCGGCACGGTCGGATTTGCACCTGTCGAACCGAAGGAGGAAGGCCCGATGCTCTACCAAGGCAGCTGCCGCTGCGGCAAGGTCGCGTTCGAGGTCGAAGGCGAGTTGACCGGAGCCGTTCGGTGCAATTGCTCGATCTGCTCGCGCAAGGGTGCACTGCTATGGGCAGTGCCGCATGAGAGCCTACGGGTGCTTGCCTGGTGGGATGATCTCGGCCGCTATAGCTTCGGCAACCATGTCATCGCCCACCGCTTCTGCCGCAGCTGCGGCATTCACCCCTTCGCCGAGGATGTCGGCGAAGGGAGCGGGCGAAGTGCCTATATCAATATTCATTGCATCGAGGCGTTGGACGTCGCCGCCGTGCCGGTCTTCGACTTCGACGGCCGTTCTGTTTAATGCATGTCGCGCAAAAGTGTGCAGCGGTTTGCGATAACGACATGCATAAAAACAAGAATCTAAAGCGCGTCGCATGAGGCCGATCGAGTGCGACGCGCTTTAGGCCTTGGGATCGTCGACCGGCTTCGGCCCAAGGAAGAACGCCGCCAGTGCCGCCAGGAACGTCGCAGCCGCGCAATAGGCGAAGGCGCTGGCAACGCCGGTATTGTCGACCAGCAGGCCGCCGAAGACGGCGCCCAACGCGATGGCGACCTGGAATGTCATAACCATCAGGCCGCCGGCGCTTTCCGCCTGATCGGGGGCGGCCCGCACCAGCCAGGTTTGCAGCCCGACCGGCACCGCGCCGAAGGCAAAGCCCCAACTGGCCACCGCTGTTGCAGCCACCACGGGTGAGGCTCCGACCACCAGCAGCAGGAGCGCCGAAAACGCGATCAGCAGAGGCGCCAGGCTGACGGCTGCCTTGAGGCTGCGTTCGGCAATGAAGCCGCCGGCGAAATTGCCGAAGAAGCCACCAATGCCGTAGGCGAGCAGTACAAGCGAGATCGTCTCGATGTCCAGCGCGGGCACCTTCTCGAGAAACGGGCGGACATAGGTGAAGCCGGCAAAGTGTCCCGAGGCGACCAGCAGCACCACCAGGAGTGCCACCCTGATCATCGGCCGCTTCATCACTTCCAGCAGCGTGCGAAAACCTGCCGTACCTGCCGGCGGCAGCTTCGGAATGGTAGCCACCTGCACCAGCAGGGCCAGCGCGCCAACCACGGCGGCGATCATGAACGCCGTCCGCCATCCCCAGATGTCGCCGACATAGGCGCCGACTGGAGCCGCACAGACCGTCGCCACCGAAACGCCGGTGAGGATGATCGACATGGCGCGCGGCATCAGCCGCATCGGAACGAGCCGCATCGCCATGGCTGCCGACATCGACCAGAAGCCGCCGAGACTGATCCCAAGCATGATGCGGGCGATCAGAAGAACGGGAAGCGACGACGCAAACGCGGCCACCAGGTTTGACAGCACAAGCAGCACCGTCAGCGCCCACATGACCAGCCTGCGGTCCAGCCGCTTGGTGACAATGGCCATGGTCGGCGCCGCAATCGCGCCAATGACTGCGGTGGCCGTTACCGCCTGCCCGGCGGCGCCTTCGGTGATGCCGAGATCCTGCGCAAGCGGCGTCAGCAGGCTGGCAGGCAGAAATTCCGCGGTCACCAGGCCAAAGACTCCGAGCGCCAGGGAGACCACCGCCCCCCATGCGGGCTCGGATCGCTCGCCGGTTTGCGATGGATCGAGAACGGCGTCCATGACGCCTGTCGCGGGTTCGGTCATGAGGGATCTCCGGTCTGTTGCAGCGCAGCATTTGACTGCGATGCAACATAGGGAGTGACTAGCTGGAGTTTCCATGCTAGAAACACCATTATGTTTGACCGTTCGTCCAAAATTCCAATCACCGGCGATCCGCTGACAGACATATTGCGCGGATTGCGTCTCGAAGGCGTCGATTACGGCCGTTGCGAGATGAAGGAACCCTGGGGCATCCATTTTCCGGCTCAGGCGGCGGCACGGTTTCATTTCATCGGTCGCAAAGGCTGCTGGTTGCTGCAGCCGTCCGGCGAATGGGTGGAACTCAAGGTGGGCGACGCTGCCTTGTTGCCGCGCGGCTCAGCCCACACGCTGGCGAGCGAGCCGGGTATCGAGGCGGCGCCGATCCACGGCTATGAGGTCGAGGAAATCTGCAAGGGTGTCTATTGCATGTCGAATGACGGCGTGCCCGGCTGCCGTCCGGGGACCTTGCTGTTTTTCGGCAGCATGTATTTCAATCTCGATGGCTTGCACCCCTTGCTCGGCATGATGCCGGACGTGATGCGCGCGCATGAGTTGGAAGCCTATGAGCCAGGTATCCCGCATTTGCTGGAAGCGATGGCCCGCGAAGTCACGATGGAGCGCGTCGGCTCCGGTGGCATCCTGGCACGGCTGGCCGATGTGCTCGCCGCGACCGTCATCCGCTCATGGGTCGAGCGCGGCTGCGGCGACTCTTCCGGTTGGATTGCGGCGGTCAGGGACCGCGAGATCGGCCGGGTGCTGGCCGCGATCCATCTGGAACCGAACCGCGACTGGACGGTGGAGGCTCTGGCGAAGATGATGGGTGCCTCGCGATCAGGTTTTGCCGAGCGCTTCGCAACCATTGTCGGCGAAACACCGGCAAAGTACGTCACGCAGGTGCGGATGCACCAGGCGAGGCAATGGCTGGTCCGCGACCGGCTCAAGATTTCCGTCGTCGCGGCTCGTCTCGGCTACGAATCCGACGCCTCCTTCAGCCGCGCCTTCAAACGGGTCATCGGATCGCCACCCAGCCATTTCCGGGCCGAGGAACAGGCGGAGATCCGCTAATGCATGTCGCGCAAAAGTGTGCAGCGGTTTTGCGGTAACGATATGCATCAAAACAAAAATCTAAAGCGCGTTGCATGAGGCCGGTCGAACGCGACGCGCTTTAGGCCGGCTAAACGTTGGCCGGCTTATTGCTCGGTGATGCAGGCCGAGCCGGCGCTGCTCTTGCAATATTTGCCGGAGGCCCCGCACCTGCCATCCGAGACTTCGACGACGGTGCCGCTCAACAGCAGCTTGCAGTCGCTGGTGGACAGATTGACCGCGCCGTTGAGGTCCTTGATCTTCTTGGCGTCGACCTTCGCGCCGGCGACAACTTTCTTGGCTGCCTGCGCCTCGCCCAGATGCGCCGCCGACAATCCCATACCGGCGACAAGCAGGATCGTCGCAAAACTGCGTAACAGATTTCCCATAGCCAACCCTCCGTATTTGGGTCTCCAAATTGGGCCTGCAAAGCCCGTTTGAGACCAAAGGATCAGCCTATTCGACAAATCGGAGCATCCGCATCCCCCGTACGGGGGATGACGGGAGACAGCCAAGCGGAATCACACGGCATCGCACAAATGCCCGACTAAAACGGATAGATAGAGCGGGATGCACGGTTCGCATCCCGCTCTAGCTCAGTACAGAGGCTTGTATTTAGCCGGCGTGACGCAGGCTTATTCCGCTGCCCTTGTCGAACAGCACCACCTTGTCCGGGTTCCAGGCAAAGCGCACCGGCTGCTCTATCTGGACGTCGGTCCTGGCCGGCACGGTGGCGCGCAGCATGGCGTCGCCGACCCGCAGCGTCAGGATCTTCTCGACGCCATGGTTCTCGACGTCATGGACCCGCGCCTCGACCGGCGCGCCGGTCTCGAGATAGACGTCCTCGGGACGAATACCGAAGACGAGCGGGCGACCGTCGGTCGCCGCGCCCGTCTTGGCATCCCCCGAAGTCTTGGCACCCCCCGCAAACGGCAATTCGAAGTTGAGCGGCGCCATCACCGCACGTCCGTTGACAAGCTTGCCGTCGATGAGGTTCATCGGCGGCGAGCCGACGAAGCTCGCCACGTAGGTGTCACGCGGATTGTTGTAGATCTCGTACGGCGTGCCGGTCTGGACGATGCGGCCATGGTTGAGCACGCCGACCTTGTCCCCCATCGACATCGCCTCGATCTGATCGTGCGTCACGAACAGGAAGGTGGCGCCAAGCTGCATCTGCAGGTTCTTCAATTCGGTGCGTAGCGCCTCGCGCAATTTGGCGTCGAGCGCCGACAACGGCTCGTCCATCAGGAATACCCGCGGCTTGCGCACGATGGCGCGACCGATCGAGACGCGCTGCATCTCGCCGCCTGAAAGTCTGTCGGTCTTGCGGTCGAGCAGATGCTCGATCCGCAGCGTCCTGGCCGCGCGGTCGACACGATCCTTGATCTCGGCATCGGGCAGCCGGCGGATCTTCGGCTTCAGCGGAAATTCGAGGTTTTCGCGCACCGTATAGCGCGGGTAGAGCGAATATTGCTGCAGCACCAGCGCCACGTCGCGCTCGGCCGCGCCCCAGTCGGCGACATCGACGCCATCGATGAAGACCTGACCTTCGCTCGGTTTTTCCAGGCCGGCAATCATGCGCAGCGTCGTCGTCTTGCCGGCGCCGGTCTCGCCAAGCAGGACGAAGAACTCGCCATCGGCGATGTCGAGATCAAGCCCGGTCAAGGCGGTGTGGTTGCCGAACTTCTTCGAGATGTTCTTGAGCTGGATGTGGGCCATCAGAGTCTCACTCCCAGCGATTTGCCGCTCGCCGTGTCGAAGAAATGCGCCTGGCTGGGATCGATTCTGACGAAGACCCTTTCGCCGGGGCCGCCGATGAAGCCGCTCTTGGTGCGCGCACGCAGCATCTTGGAGCCGACCTTGAGGTCGACGATGTCGAAGGACCCGAGCGGCTCGACGATCTGCGTCTCCACCGGCAAGAATCCCTCGGCGGCTTCGCGGCGGACGAGGACGCCTTCCGGCCGGATGCCGAGCGCGAGTTGGTTGCCGGCATGACCGTTGAGCTTCGACAGCAAGGCGCGCGGGAATTCGAAGCCGGCGGCCGCATCGCCGACCGTCACCGAGGCGGACGAGGCTTTCTCGGTCACGGAAGCGTCGGCGACGTTCATCACCGGGCTGCCGACAAACTGCGCGACGAAAAGATTCGCCGGGTGCGAATAGACCTCGTCCGGCGAGCCGACCTGCTGTAGTACGCCTTCATGCATGATGACGATGCGGTCGGCGAGGCTCATCGCCTCGATCTGGTCGTGGGTGACGTAGATGCTGGTCGAGCCCTGCTTGATGTGCAGCCGCTTGATCTCGGCCCGCATCTCCTCGCGCAGCTTGGCATCGAGTGCCCCGATCGGCTCGTCCATCAGCATCGCCTTCGGCCGCCGCACCAAGGCTCGGCCGATCGCCACGCGCTGCATATCGCCGCCCGACAGCGCCGACGGTTTCTTGGCCAGGAGATCGCTGATCTGCAGCGTCTTGGCGACCGAGCGCACCTCGCTGTCGATCTCGGCCTTGCTCTTGCGCGTCGCCCTCAGCGGAAAGGCGATATTCTCGTAGACGCTCATATGCGGATAGAGCGAGAACGACTGAAAGACCATGGCGATGTCACGGTCGGCGGCCTTGAGGTGCTGGACCGGCTTGCCGTCGATGAGGATGTCGCCGCCGTCGATCGTCTCCAGCCCGGCAATCGCCCTGAGCGTCGTCGTCTTGCCACAGCCCGACTGGCCGAGCAGCACGATGAACTCGTTATCATCGATCTTCAGGTTGAGGTCCTTGATGACCTGGACGGCGCCGAAATATTTCTGGACGCCGCGAAGCTCGATCTGGGTCAATGCTGTGCCCCCGGATTTGCCCCTTGCCCGGTGCCGGCCTTCTCCTCCGGCGCGATCTTCGAGGTGATGTTGAAGCCGATCAGGCCGATCAGGATGATGGTCACGCCATAGCTGTGCAGCAGCATGTTCCACGGCTGGCAGAGCGCGATGATACCTAGCACCATCAGCACCTGGCTGCCCGGTTCGAGATATTTCTGGTTGATGGCGCGAAAGCTCATTTGCGGATCGCTCCAAACGACATTCCGCGCAGCAGATGGTTGCGGAGCAGGAAGGTGAAGATTGCGACCGGCAGCAGGAACAGGAAGGTTCCTGCGGCGATCACCGTCCAGTCCGGCAGGCCGGAACCGACCTGGCTGGGGATGAAGGGCGGTGCTGTCTGGGCACGGCGGCTGGTCATGATCAGTGCGAAGGCATATTCGTTCCACGCCGTGATGAAGCAGAACACGGCGGTGGCGGCGATGCCGGTGGCGGCCTCGGGCAGCACGATCTTGAAGAAGGCCTCCATGCGCGTATAGCCGTCGACGAGGGCCGCCTCCTCATACTCCTTGGGGATCTCGTCCATGAAGCCTTTCATCAGCCACACCGAGAAGGACAGGTTGAAGGCGGTGTAAAGGATGATCAGGCCGATATGGGAATCGTTGAGGCCGACTGCCCGGTACATCAGGAACATCGGAATGGCGACGACCACCGGCGGCAGCATGCGCGTCGACAAGATGAAGAACAGTAGGTCCGCCTCGCCTTTTACCTTGAAGCGCGAGAACCCATAGGCGGTGAAGGTGCCCATGCCGACGGCCAGGACGGTCGAGGTTATGGCAACGATCAGCGAGTTCATGAAACGGCTCGGATAGCCCGACCACTGCACCTGGCCCTTGCCGTCGCGCACGATCTTTTCGCCGCCATTGAAGACGACGCGCTCCCACCACGGCGCAGCCGCGTACTCCTCCGGCGACGGCGGGCTGCGCAGCTGCGAACGCTTGGTGAACAACTTGACGAAGGGCGATATCTCCGGCTGGAAAACCACCGTCGGCGGAATGGTGGTGGCGAGATTGCGCGGCTTGAACGCCGTCGAGGCGATCCAGTAGATCGGCGCCAGGAAGATGATCGTCACCAGCAGGACAGCGACGATGGCGACCCGGTTGAAAGTGATTTCGGAAGAAGTGCGGACTGCGGCCATCTCAGCGCTCCTTCACCTTGTTGAGGTATTTGACATAGATATTGGTGATCGCCAGCACCATGATCAGCACGATGTAGGCGAGCGCGCAGGAACGCCCGGTCTGCCATTCCTGGAACGCCATCTTGTAGAGCCGGATCGAGATCAGCTCGGCCGTCGGCTGGCTGGTCAGGATGTAGGCGAGGTCGAAGGTCTTGAACGCCTCCATGGTGCGGAAGATGACCGCGATCATCAGGATCGGCGCAACCAGCGGCAGCGTTATGCGGAAGAAGGTGTAGAACGGCCCGGCCCTGTCGATCGCGGCTGCCTCGTAGAGATGCTTGGGCACGGCCGACAGGCCGGCCAGCGACAACAGCATGACGAAGGGCGACCACATCCAGATGTCGGTCAGCGCGACCGCATAGAGCGCCATTTTCGGATTTGACAGCCATTCGAAGGTGCCGAGGCCCAGCGCATAATTGATGATGCCGAAGGACGGATCGTAGAGCAGCTTCCAGAACAGGCCGACGACGGCCATCGACAGCATCATCGGCAACAACAGGAGCGTCGTCAGCAGGCCCTTGAGCGGAATGTCGCGGTTGAGCAGCATGGCCACGCCGAAGCCGACGAGCAGCTGGCCGGCGACCGAGATGATGACGTATTTTGCGGTGATGGCGAAGTTGGACCAGACATAGGGATCGCTGAGCAGGTCACGATAGTTTTGCAGCCCGACGAAATTCGCCGCCGCGCTGGTCGAGGCGCGGAAATCGGTGAACGAATAGCCCAGCGAATAGATCAGCGGGAAGATGTTGAAGACGATCAGAAACAGGATCGTCGGGATGATGAAGAGATTGCGGATCGAAATGTCGCTTAGACCGCGAGCGGCGGCCCGCGAGGACCTGTCCAGCGTGGTGATCATCGTGGTCGCCAAGACCCTGCTCCCGGTTCAAGAATCAGAAAAAGAAACGGAGGAGGCACGAACGCCCCCTCCGTGAAACTTCATGCTTATTGGCCGCGGCCGTATTTCTTGAAGGTCGCGTTCCAGTCGGCTGCCAGTGTGTCCAGCGTCTCCTTGGCGGTGCCTTCGCCGCCGATCATGTAGGGGTAGATGCGCTGGTTGAGCTGCTGCAGCAGTTCGGCATATTCCGGAACCGCCCAGAAGTCCTTGACCTTGAACATGGTCTCGTAGAACGCCTTGTTATAGGGCGTGGCGTCCTGGAATTCGGGCGATTTGAGCACGGCGGCACTGCAGGTGTAGCCGCCAAGCGCTGCCCATTTCTTCTGGGTCTCGTCCTTGATGAACCATTCCAGGAACTTCGTCGCCTCTTCCTGCTTCTGCGAGTAGGAGACAATGGAGATGCCCTGACCGCCGAGTGCGGCGAACTGGTCGCCGTTCGGGCCGGGAGGATTGGCGAAGAAACCGGTGTTCTTGGCATTCGGGTTCGACGCCTCGTTGATCAGCGAGGGGAAGAACGCGAAGTAGTTCATGCTCATCGCGGCCAGGTTTTCAGTGATCGCCTGGTTGTCCTCGACGAAGAACGACTTGGCCCAGCCCGGGGGCGTGAACTTGTAGAGTTCCTTGTAGGCGTCGAGCGCCGCGATCGCCTTGTCGGAGTTGATGAAGCCATCGACCTTGTAGGTCTTATAGTCACCCAACTCGCCGCCAAAGGAGAACAGCGCGTTTTCGAAGCCCATCGCCATCGCGTCATATGAATTGTCGGTGTAGATGGCGATGCCGTATTTCTTCTGGTCCGGGCGGTGGAAGAATTCGGCGATATCGCGCAGCGCCTTCCAGTCCTTCGGCACGTCGAGATCGTAGCCATACTTGGCCTTGAAGGCTTCCTTTTCCTTGGGGTCTTCGAACCAGTCCTTGCGATAGGACCAGCCGACGGCGTCGCCTTCGAGCGGAATGGCCCAGTACTTGCCGCTGCCGCCTGGATATTCGGCATAGTATTTCACCGTGGCCGGTGCCATCACTTCACCGACCTTGTGCTTGTTGAAGAAGTCGGTCAGGTCGACATAGTGGCCACCGGTCGAGCCGGCACCGAGCCATTGCGAGTCGCCGACGACCATATCGTAGGCGTCGCCATGGGCGTTGAACTCGGTGAAGGCCTTGGTCTGGAAGTCGGGCCACGGTGTGGTTTCCACCGTGATCTTGACGCCGGTTTCCTTCTCGTACTCGTTGCCGAGTTCCTGCAGGTAATTGGCCGGATCCCATTCCGCCCAGAAGATTGTAAGTTCCTTTTCCTGCGCGTAGACGGACGTTCCGCAGGCGAGCACTAGGCCGATACCAGCAAGCAAGCTGGTCATTGTCTTGCGCATAATGATTTCCTCCCTTGTGCGCATTCTACCGCGTCATGCGAGCCGGCGGCGAGGCCGGCCCTGGTAGTCCTCCCGTGACGGCACCGTTCCGGTT
The DNA here is from genome assembly GCF_040318035.1 of Mesorhizobium sp. M1329. Taxonomy (NCBI): domain Bacteria; kingdom Pseudomonadati; phylum Pseudomonadota; class Alphaproteobacteria; order Hyphomicrobiales; family Phyllobacteriaceae; genus Mesorhizobium; species Mesorhizobium sp. M1329. The sequence continues at coordinate 118,687 of NZ_JAMYLN010000006.1, forward strand.
TTTGAGCCTCCTCGCTCGACCGAAACGGATCTTAGCCTTCACCCTTTGATCCGCTTTATTTGTCCTGATCTGGTATTACCAATTTCAGACGAACGTCAAGCCCTTTCTTGGACGGTGGCGGACACGCAGACAAGTTGATTTCTGCGATATCCGCCTGTTTTCCCTGAATTTTCCTACTCCTTGATACGTGAATGCCTTGCTTGGGCCGCTGCATCGCTAGTAGTATGACTAGTCAGGTCGAAAATCTGGTCGAACCAGATTGGCATTATCTCGCGGCCGACGTCGGCGCGATCTGATCTCCTTCAGTCATCGATTCGGTCATAGCCGCGCGCACCAGAGCGCCGGCAGCCCATTGCGCGACCGACATCATTCTGCGGCTATCCAATCCCCATATATCCTTTAAAACGATCAGCACCTCAACACCGAAGATCAATGACAGCGCCTGCGCGAGCCGCTTGAATTCGCGCGGCGGCAACCGGCCTTTGAGTGGCGCGATGGCATCCTTCAAAAGGTCGACGCGATGGCCGCGGGTGAAGGCCGGCTCACCGCCCAGCGTCCCTGCCTGTCGCTGCGCCCACTGGTCGAGCGACAGTTTCAGCGCCGCCTTGAACGTCGCTTCGAAGACCTCGATGCGCGGCATGGCGGTCTCGAACAGCTCGGCGACCCGGCGCTCGGGATCGGCAGAGCTCGATTTCCACGTAAGGATCGGCCCGAGCCCTTCGTCGACCACCGCCTGCACCAGCGCCGCCTGGCTCGGAAAATACCGATAGGCGGTGGCGCGGGAGACTTCCGCTGCTTCCGCCACCTCGCTGACGGAGGGCGTGGCGCCCGCCTGCATCAGCTTTGTCGCCGTCTCCAGCATGAGACGCCTTGTGCGCGCGCGGGCCCCGCGCTCTACCCGCGGGCTGGCGCCTTGGCCGGCGTCGTCGTTCACTGTCGCTTGTTGACGTGAGACATCCATGTCAATACGATACGCGCGTCTCAAAAAATTGCAATGGCGGTTCGTGCCGTCGAACGGCCGGGCAAAGGGGCGGCAGCGCCGAGCACGCCCAAGACCGGGGAACGCGATGAAGCGCATCTATGTGGTGGGCACCGCCGACACCAAGGGTGAGGAACTTGCTTTTCTGTCCGATGCGGTCGCGGCTACCGGCGCTTCGATTGTCCGCGTCGACATCGGAACACGCGGCGCGACCGTGCCGGTCGATGTTTCGGCAGACGAGGTCGCCAGCCGCCATCCCGAGGGTCGCAATGCCGTGCTCGGCATCGACGATCGCGGCACCGCGGTGGCGGCAATGGCCGCCGCCTTTGCACGGTTTGTCCAGTCGCGCAGCGATATTGCCGGGATTATCGGCATTGGCGGCGGTGGCGGTACCTCGATCATCACCGCAGGCATGCGCACGCTGCCGCTCGGCCTGCCGAAGATCATGGTTTCGACCTTGGCTTCCGGCGACACCGCACCCTATGTCGACATCTCCGACATCGTCATGATGCCGTCGGTGACCGACATGGCCGGCCTCAACCGGCTTTCCCGTGCCGTGCTGCATAATGCTGCCCAGGCGATATCAGGCATGGCGGCAAAGCCGGCGCCACCGCCCGACGGCAAACCATCGCTCGGCCTCACCATGTTCGGCGTCACCACGCCATGCGTGACCGCGATCGCCGATGAGCTTCGTTCCACCTATGACTGCATGGTCTTCCACGCCACCGGCACCGGCGGCCGCACCATGGAAAAATTGGCTGACAGCGGCCTGTTGTCGGGTGTCATCGACATCACCACGACCGAAGTCTGCGACTTGCTGCTTGGCGGCGTGCTGCCGGCGACCGAAGATCGCTTTGGCGCCATCGCCCGCACCGGGCTGCCTTATGTCGGCTCGGTCGGCGCGCTCGACATGGTCAATTTCTGGGCGCCGCCGACAATTCCGGGACGCTACCGCAGCCGGCTGTTCTATGAGCACAATCCAAACGTCACACTGATGCGCACCACTGCCGACGAAAGCAGAACGATCGGCGAATGGATCGGTACAAGGCTGAGCCTCTGCCAGGGTCCGGTTCGTTTCCTCATTCCGGAGAAAGGCGTGTCGGCGCTCGACATCGAAGGCGGCGCCTTCTTCGACCCTGAAGCCGATGCCGCTTTGTTCGAGGCGATCGAGCGCACCATCAAACCCGCCAAAACGCGGCGCGTGCTGCGCCTGCCGCTTCATATCAACGACCCCGAATTCGCCTGGGCTGCCACAACGGCCTTCCTCGACATCGCCAGACAGTGAGACACCAAGACATGGCCGCCATACCGCGCAAGAAAATCCTGGAGAAATTCCGCACGATGATCGCGGACGGCGCTCCGATCGTCGGCGGCGGTGCCGGCACCGGCCTCTCGGCCAAGGCCGAGGAAGCCGGCGGCATCGACCTGATCATCATCTACAATTCCGGCCGCTACCGCATGGCCGGGCGCGGCTCGGCCGCCGGCCTGCTCGCCTATGGCAACGCCAACGAGATCGTCAAGGAGATGGCCTACGAAGTGCTGCCGGTGGTGAAGAAGACGCCGGTGCTGGCCGGCGTCAACGGCACCGATCCCTTCGTCATCATGCCGCTGCTTTTGGCCGAGTTGAAGACGATGGGCTTTTCCGGTGTGCAGAACTTTCCGACCATCGGCCTGTTCGACGGCCAGATGCGGCAGAGTTTTGAAGAAACCGGCATGGGCTTCGGGCTCGAGGTCGACATGATCGCCGAGGCTCACAAACTCGACCTGTTGACCACGCCCTATGTCTTCAACCCCGACGAGGCGCGCGCCATGACAAAAGCCGGCGCCGACATCGTCGTCGCCCATATGGGGGTGACCACCGGCGGCTCGATCGGCGCGACATCGGCTAAATCGCTGGACGACTGTGTCAGCGAGATCGACGCCATCGCCGAAGCGGCACGCTTGGTGCGCGAGGACATAATCCTGCTTTGCCATGGCGGGCCGATCTCGATGCCGGACGACGCCAAATATATTCTCGAGCGCTGCAAGGGCCTGCACGGTTTCTATGGCGCCAGTTCGATGGAGCGGCTGCCGGCGGAAGCCTCGATCGCCAGGCAGACGGCGGAATTCAAGGCCGTCACGTTCGGCGCTGCGTAGAGACCGGCAAAAAGAAGGGTGGGACGATGACCGGCAACAACAAGGTATTCGTATATCCAAAAGACGTCAGCGCCTTCGGCTTCGACTGGGGCAGGCTGTCGCTGACGGTCGCTCCCGAAGTGAACGGCGCAAAGCGATTTTCCGGTGGTGTCGTGGACCTGCCGTCAGGCAAAGGCCATACGCGTCATAACCATCCGGGTGCGGAGGAGATCATCTTTGTCATCTCAGGCGATGGCGAGCAGATGGTCGAAGACGAGAAAGGCAACCCGGTCGTCGAGAAAGTCGGCCCCGGCTGCACCATCTATGTGCCGGAAAGCCGCTTCCACTCGACGCTCAATACCGGCGACGGGCCGATGCAGCTTTTCGTCGTCTATTCGCCGGCTGGGCCGGAATTGGGGTTGCGGGAGTTGCCGGATTTCAGGTTGATCCCGCCGGGCGGGAAGTGAGATAGAAGCGCCTAACCCACACCCCTATTCCAGCCCCTGCCCCGATCGCCGAACATGACGTAGCCGGCATCGGTCACCGCCACCGTATCCTCCAGCTTGATGAAGCCGCGCGTCGGGTGGAGCATGGTCGTCTCGACCGAAAGCACCATGTTCTTCTCCAGCGGCTTTGCGGCATAGGTGCCTTCATAGGTCACTGGATGGTTGGTCATCAGGAACGGCGCTTCATGCGTGATCAGCCCCATGCCATGTGCGAAGAAATCGGTATACGGCGCAACCTTCGACTTCTTCAGAACGCCTTCGGCATGAGAAATCATGTCACCGCCCAGCGTGCCCGCTTTGACCTTGGAGAAGGCCGCCTGCTGCACTGTTTCGATCTCAGCCAGCAGATCCTCGAGTTCGGCGTCAGGCTCGCCCAGCACGCCCATGCGGCAGAGGTCGCCGATATAGCCGTGGTAGTTGCCGCCGGAGTCGATCGACATCACCTCGCCCTTTTTCCACGCCTGCGGCGAGGCGGCACGGTTGTGGCTGGAGCCTAGCGTCAACAGGCAATATTCGAAATGCGCGCCGCGATTGGTCTCCTCGCGCCTGAGCTGTTCGATGATCTCGCTCTTGGTCGTGCCTTCGCGTGCCCAGCCGATGGTCGCCAGCATTGAATCGGTGATCAGCTCGGAGGCGATGCGCAGCTTCTCCAGCTCGGCCTCGGTCTTGATTGCCCGCATGCGCTCCAGCACGTCAGTCGCATCGATCAGCTTGGAATCCGGCAGCGCGTTGCGGATCACCATATAGGCGTCGGACGGCAGGAAGGCGGGCTCGATGCCGATGCGGGCATTGCCTTTGCCGATCTTTCGCAAGTGCTCGACCGCCAGATTGGCGGCATCGAGCGTGCCCCAGCAGGCGGCATGCAGTGTCGGCGTCCAGAACGGATGGTTCTGGTGCTCGCCGCCCTCCATGCGGTTGCCGATATAGGCGGCATGCTCCGGCCCACCTTTCTCATAGACGACGACAGGCAGATAACGGCTGTGGCCGATTGCATCCATGGCGGCGAAAAAGATGAACTTGTAGCCGCCAAGCAGATATTGCGTATTGTGCTTGGAGGTGGCGAGCAGCACGTCGATGCCGGCCTCCTCCATCAGCCCGTCCACCCTGGCCTGGTCGAACGGCACGCTGCCGACGGCATTCTTGCCTGGGGCAATGTTCATGTCTCTCTCCCTGAAATCCCTTGGCCGGCCGCTCGCCGGCACCGGCTTTTCCGGCTCTGATCCTCGGCTATGCTTAAATCTGCATCATTTTGCCCGATCTGGTCCAGCCAGAATGGCGAACCAGCTCCAAAAGCTGCTCCACCTGCTGCACTTCACTCCAGTCTGGTCCTGCCAGAACCGCGCATCGAACCGTTTCTGTACAACTGGTCCAGCGGACGGAAATTTCAAAGCCACGTAGAGATGCGCCAATTCCGTCTTTGGCGAAACCCCGCACAAGGCCCATAATCGCCTTTGCGGGATGCTCACGAGCGTCCGAGGGGGTACGGCGCACCCGGCCGGGTCGCGGAGAGGACGGAGTTCGAGCATGCCAGAGTTCACCATTTCCAGACGTACGATGCTTGCGGGTTCGGCATTGCTGCTGGCCTCTACCGCGATGCCGACGATCGGCTGGGCGCAGACGCCGAAAAAGGGCGGACGACTGGTTGTCGCCGCTGATTCCGAGCCGCGCAATCTCAATCCGGCGATTGTCGCCTCGAACGGCGTCTTCTTCATTTCGAGCAAGATCGTGGAAACCTTGGCCGAGGCCTCCTTCGGCGGCAAGGACGGGCTCGATCCGCGCCTGGCGCTCAGCTGGGAGGGCGCCGCCGACGGCCTGTCGGTGACGTTCAAGCTGCGCGAGGGCGTCAAATGGCACGACGGCAAACCCTTCACCTCAGCCGATGTCGCCTTCTCGGCGCTGCAGGTCTGGAAGCCGCTGCAGAATCTCGGCCGCACCGTGTTCAAGGATCTGGAGGCGGTCGACACGCCGGACGAGGCAACCGCCGTGTTCAAATTCGCCAAGCCGACACCGTTCCAGCTGATCCGCAACGCCCTGCCGGCGCTGAGCAGCGTGGTGCCCAAGCACATCTACGAGACCGGAAAGATCGAGGACAACCCGGCCAACAACGCCCCGGTCGGCACCGGACCGTTCAAATTTGCCGAATACAAGCCCGGCGAATATTACCGGCTGGAGAAGAACACCGACTATTGGGGCAAGGACGAGCCCTATCTCGACGAGATCATCTATCAGGTGCTGCCCGACCGCACCTCCGCCGCAAGCGCACTCGAGGCCGAAGAGATCCAGCTCGCCGCCTTCTCCGCCGTGCCCCTGGCCGATCTCGACCGCATCTCCAAAGTGCCCGGCCTCAAGGTGATCACCAAGGGTTATGAAGGGCTGATCTACCAGCTCGTCGTCGAGATCAACCATCGCCGCAAGGAGCTGGCCGACCTGAAAGTACGCCAGGCGATCGCTCACGCCATCGACAAGGATTTCGTCGTCAAGACGGTCTTCCTTGGCTATGCCGCCGCCGCCACTGGCCCGGTGCCGAAAAACGACCCGCAATTCTATACCGCCGACGTGCCGACCTACGCCTTCGACGTCGCCAAGGCCAACGCCTTGCTTGACGAGGCCGGCTACAGCCGGGGCGATGACGGCAAGCGCTTTTCACTGAGATTGTTGCCGGCGCCCTACTTCAACGAAACCAAGCAGTTCGGCGACTATCTGCGCCAGGCGCTCGCCGCCATCGGCATCGACGCCCAGCTGGTCAACAACGACTCTGCCGCGCACATCAAGGCTGTCTACACCGACCACGCCTTCGACCTTGCGGTTGGGCCGCCGGTGTTCCGCGGCGATCCTGCGATCTCGACCACCATCCTGGTGCAGAGCGGCATTCCCGACGGCGTGCCCTTCTCCAACCAGGGTGGCTACAAGAACGCCGATCTCGACGCCCTGATCGCCAAGGCATCGGAGACGCTCGACACCGCCGCCCGCACCGAACTCTACAAGGAGTTCCAGAGAAAAGTTGCCGCCGACCTGCCGCTGATCAACGTCGCCGAATGGAGTTTCATCAGCGTCGCCCGCGACACGGTCAAGAACATCGCCAACAACCCGCGCTGGGCGGTATCGAACTGGGCGGACACCTATTTGGAATCGTGACACTATTGCGCGGATGAAAATTCGCAGCGAAATCTGTGTAGAAACTTGGTCAAAAGCCGAGTTCCTGCACACCCCCCTCTGTCCTGCCGGACATCTCCCCCGCAAAGGGGGAGATTGGCTGGCCGCAATGTCGGCTTATTTGCCTGCTGCGTTGAAGATTGGCGAAATCGCTGATGACATCCGATCTCCCCCCTTGAGGGGGAGATGTCCGGCAGGACAGAGGGGGGTGCTCAGGCGCGGCATTTCTCTTGATCGGCGCATCGCCAAGCAGACGACGCCGCCGTGAGCCGCGCTCTCACCCTCCTTCGCCGTCGTCTCGTCGGCAGCATCTCCGTGCTGCTGATTGTCGTCATCGGCACCTTCCTGTTGCTCGAAGCCGCTCCCGGCGACGCGGTCGATGCCTACATCGTCTCGACCGGTGGCGACGCCGGCATGATCGAGCTGTTGCGTCACCGCTGGGGGCTCGACCAGTCAGAGCTGACACGGCTCGCCAATTATCTTTGGGCGCTGCTGCATCTCGATCTCGGCCAATCGGTCAGCTTTTCGCGGCCGATCCGCGACGTCATCCTCGAGCGCCTGCCCAACACGCTGCTGCTGATGGGCAGCGCCACTGCGCTCTCCTTCGGTCTCGGTTCGGCGCTCGGCATCTATGCCGGCGCCAGACCCGGCAGCTTCCGTGATCGCTTCCTCTCCATCGGTTCGCTGGCGCTCTATGCCGTGCCGGGCTTCTGGCTCGGGCTGGTGCTGATCATCGTCTTCGCCGTCGACCTGCGCTGGTTTCCGATCGGCGGCATCGAGAGTATCGTCTCGGCCAGGACTGGCCTCGACCGCGCCGCCGATATCGCCCGCCATCTCGTCCTGCCGGTTTCGGCGCTCGGCTTCATTTATCTCGCGCTCTATCTGCGCATGATGCGCGCCGGTATGGCCGAGGTGTGGCGACAGGACTTTGTGCTGGCCGCCCGCGCCAGGGGACTTTCCCGCCGTCGCATCGTGCTCGCTCACGTCGCCCGTAACGCGCTGTTGCCGCTGGTCACCATGCTCGGCCTGCAGTCCGCGCAAATGCTGGGCGGCAGCGTCGTCATTGAAAGTGTCTTTTCCGTGCCAGGCCTTGGCCGGCTGGCGCAGGAAGCAGTGGCCGCGCGCGACACCCCGTTGCTGCTCGGTATCATTCTCGTCAGCGCCGTTCTGGTCGTCATCATCAACCTTCTCGTCGACATCGCCTACGCCTTCCTCGATCCGCGCGTCGGGGCCAGTGAGGCCGGCGCGTGAGCCCGCTTCGCCGCTTTCTCGGGATGCCGGAAGCGATCGCCGGCGCGGTCATCCTGGCGGCGCTGTTTGCCGTGGCGCTTGCCGCACCTTTGTTCTTTCCCGGCGATCCGCAGGCGATTGCCGGGCCGGCATTGCTGCCGCCATTCCAGGACTGGTCGCTGCCACTCGGCACCGACCGCCTCGGCCGTGACGTGCTTGCCGAGCTCTTCCATGGCGCCCGCACCTCGCTGGCGGTCGGGCTGGCAGCGGCAGCCGCCGCCCTTGCCGTCGGCGCCGTAATCGGCACGGTGGCCGGTTTTGCCAGCGGCCTTGTCGACGAGGTGCTGATGCGCATCACCGACGCTTTCCAGACCGTCCCAGCCTTCCTGCTGGCTTTGGCTTTCGTCAGCATCGTCGGGCCGTCGCTCGGCGTCGTCGTCGCGGCAATCGCGCTGAGCGCCTGGACCGGACCGGCACGCGTGGCGCGGGCCGAAGTGCTGTCGATCCGCGAGCGCGATTTTGTTGCCGGCGCCCGCGTCATCGGCATGCATCCGCTGGAGATCGCCTTTCACGAGGTGCTCCCCAACGCGCTGCCGCCGGTAATGGCTTTGTCGTCGGTGATCGTCGCCGCGGCGATTCTCACCGAAGCGGCATTGTCCTTTCTCGGCCTCGGCGATCCCAACCGCGTTACCTGGGGCGGCATGATCGCCGAAGGCCGCGCCGTGCTGCGCACCGCGCCCTTCCTGTCGATCCTTCCTGGCGTAGCGCTCGTGCTGACCGTGCTTGGCGTCTATCTCGCCGGCGAAGGCGTTGTCGAGACGACCGCGGTGAGGAGGAGCCTGTCGTGACGGCGCTTGCTTCGATCCGCAATCTGACGGTGACCTATCGCCGCGACGGCGCCGAGGTGGCGGCGCTGAAGAATGTCGGCTTCGACATCACCGCCGGCGAGCGCTTTGCCATCATCGGTGAAAGCGGTTCGGGCAAGAGCACGTTGGCGCTGGCCGTTGCCGGGCTGCTGTCGGCCACCGCCAGGATCGAAGGCCGCATCGATTGGCTCTTGCGCCCGCCGCCGACGGGACGCCAACCTGCAAGTCTTCGCGACCATGCTCCAATCGGCGGCCGTGACATCGGCTTCATCTTCCAGGATCCATCTGCGAGCCTCGACCCGGTGATGCCAATCGGCAAGCAGATCGCTGAGGTCGCCTACACGCATCTCGGCCTTACTTGGTCGCAATCTTACGCAAGGGCAAAAACCCTGCTCGAGCGCGTCCGCCTGCCCGATCCGGACGCCGCCCTGCGCGCCTACCCACATCAGCTCTCAGGCGGCCAGAAGCAGCGCGTGGCGATCGCCGCTGCGATTGCGGCCGGGCCGAAACTGCTGATCGCCGACGAGGCGACCAGCGCGCTGGACACCATCGTGCAGGCCGAGATCGTCGGGCTGATCCGGCGACTGGTGGCCGAGGACGGTATGACGCTGCTGTTCATCAGCCACGACATTGCGCTGGCCGCTGAGCTTGCAGAGCGTATTGCCGTGTTCCGGCACGGCGAACTGGTCGAGCTGGGTTCGACGGCGCGGGTGGTCGATGCGCCGGGGCACGCATACACAAGGGCGCTGCTCGACGCCAATCTCGGCCTCGACGCCGAGCCGCTGCTGCAGCGAACATGACCAGTCCTCTGCTGGCCGTTTCCGGCCTGACCAAACGATACGGTCGCGGCGGCAAGATCATCGCCGCGGTCGACGACGTTTCCTTCCACATCGAACCCGGCGAGACGCTGGCGCTGGCCGGACTTTCCGGCAGCGGCAAGTCGACGATAGCTCGGCTCATACTGCGGCTCATCGAAGCCGACGCTGGCCAGGTCGAATTTGAGGGCAGCGATTTCCTGTCGCTGAACGGCGCTGCCTTGCGCGACCGGCGCGCTCGTCTGCAGATGGTGTTTCAGGATCCGCTCGCCGCCTTCAACCCGCGCGCCACGGTGGCGCGTGTGCTCGACGACCCCTTGCGCATTCATCACATCGCCTCTCGTGCTGAGCGCCCGCGCGGTATTGCCGCTCTGCTGGAACGCGTCGGCCTCAGCCCCGGTCTCGCCGGCCGCGCCATTCACGAAATCTCCGGCGGTCAGCGCCAGCGCGTTGCAATCGCGCGCGCCATCGCCACGAAACCGTCGCTGGTCGTGCTCGACGAGGCCGTGTCGGCGCTCGACGTTTCGGTGCGCGCGCAGATCCTGCGGCTGCTGCTCGACCTTCAACGCGAGAAGCGCATCGCCTATCTGTTCATTTCGCACGATCTCGGCGTCGTCCGTGCCATCGCCCACCGCATCGCCATTCTGGACGCCGGGCGGATTGCCGAGAGCGGCGATGCCCGCACCGTCATCGACGCGCCGCAATCCGCGGTCGGCAAGGCGCTGGTGGCGGCAGCGCCGAGACTGTCAAGGATCGAACAGGACGCATCATGACCGACGCCGAAGCCCGAGCCGAAAAACTGTCGCGCGAACTCGATTCCGCCTTCCGCAACCGCGCCGATCTCTATCGTCTGTTGCTCGACGAGCTAACCGCGGAAGTGGGCGCGGAAAAAGCCGAGGCAATCATGATCCGCACCATCGAACGGCGCGGCAGGGAGGTTGCGGCCGCGGCCTTCGCCGATTTCGGCCCCAACGACGCACCGGCGATCGGCGAGGCGTTCCTGGCCGTCAGTCCGGATGGCGGCCGCATGTATCCTACCGACGTCGAACGCGGTCCGGACCGCATCGCCTTCAAGGTCAGGCGCTGTCCGCTGAAGGACGCCTGGGTCGAGGCCGGCATCGGCGACGAAAAGCTCGCCACGCTCTGCCGCATCGCCGGCGCCTTCGATCGTGGGCTGTTCGAGGCCACCGGAGTGCGCTTCGACAACGTCAACTGGACGCCGGGCCATGGTTCCGGCTGCTGCCACATCGCCTTGGCCAACCGGGATGCCGGTTAGAGCTGCAGCTCGAGCCATGTCGGCGAAGAAGTAGAGTTCCGTTCCGTTGGGCAGCGCGGAGTCAAAAAAACCCGGCGCCATAAGGCAAGCGGGTGTTTTGATGTGTGCATCGCAAGGAATTGGTGCCGGGGCCGGCGGCGTCTTTGTAGGTTCATGGCTGTCGCCTCAAGCCACGGCAATCAAATCAATCCGAGATTTTGTCGGATTGCGGCATTCTTGTTCGTCTTCTGTAGGGAGAGTTCCTGGAGGTGAATTATGAGCGAACTGCCGGTGGTCAAAACGCGACGCAAAGGCAAACACCTTACGCAGAGCATGCTGATCCCAACCGAGAAAATGGTCGCTGACGAGCTGCGGGCTGCTCGACCTGGCCACTTGTCGGATCTTGCAGAGTTACGACGTAAGCTCGCGGTAAAATACGGAGCAGACGCCTGCTGCCCAGTGACTGTGCGGCGGCACTTGGTGCATATCAGTCAACACGGCAGCGCGCCCTTTTGGCGCGTCGTAAATCCCGATCGGCCATTCGCCCGACGGATGAGAGGTGGATCGGAACACATACGCGAAAGATTGGCCGCGGAATGCTAAGTGTCCTGTTGCCGTACTTCAGCGCATACGAAAACGGCCCGCACAAGGCGGGCCGTTTTCGAATTTGGTTGCGGGGACAGGATTTGAACCTGTGACCTTCAGGTTATGAGTTTGCTCCGGAGTGTTTTCGCCACAGTAGCCACCGCCTCGCAATCGCGCGAAATTTTCCTATAACTATTTGTTTACGTTGACTTTAATTCACGGGAAGACTACGCTACCTTTCGATAGGAGACGCTCTGATTTCTTCCCAAATGATTCCTATTTGATTCCGGAGATTCCGGCGTTCACGAGGTGTTCCATGGCCAAGATCACGAAACGTTCCGTCGATGCCGCGGTCCCCGGAGACAAGGAATTTTTCATCTGGGATGACGAGATGAAAGGCTTCGGCCTGCGGGTCTACCCGTCCGGTCGCAAGATGTATCTAGCTCAATTCAGAGCGGGCGGACGGCTGCGCCGCGTCAACGTCGGTCTTCATGGTGCCCTCACCCCAGACCTCGCGCGCACCGAAGCGATGAAGCACCTTTCCCAGGTGCGCCTTGGAGGCGACCCGGCCAGCGATCGGGACCGCCGGAAAGCGTCGCCGACGATGAAGGAGTTCGGCAAGCGTTTCCTCGCCGAGCATGTCGCTCTTCACTGCAAGCCCTCGACCTATGGCGAGTACGAACGGTCTGTCGATTTGTTCATCAACCCAAAGCTGGGGTCGCGTCGCATCATCGACGTTACCCGCGCAGACATCGTCGGCCTTCATCAATCCATGAAGAACATTCGTTATCAGGCAAACCGTACCCTCGGCGTCCTGTCAATCATGTTCACCGTCGCACACACGTGGGGCGTGCGCACCGATGGCGTGAACCCGTGCTGGAAGGTGAAGCGCTACAAGGAGGTCAAGCGCGAGCGCTATCTAACGCCGGAAGAACTCGCCCGACTTGGCAAGGTGCTACGTGAAGCCGACGCGGAACCCGGAGCCGTCAACTGCATCCGACTTCTTCTGCTGACCGGATGCCGGCTCGGCGAAATCCAGACCCTCAAATGGGACTACGTCGACCTCGAGGTTGGCGTCCTTCGGCTGCCCGATTCCAAGACGGGCGCGAAGCTGGTGCCGATCGGCAAAGCGGTTATTGAGGTGCTGAAGTCCATACCAACGGTGAAGGGAAATCCCTACGTCATACCCGGCAAGGTCGAGGGACAGCATCTCACCGATATGCAGAAGCCGTGGCGTCGGCTACGCAAGCGTGCCAACCTGGACGATCTGCGCATCCACGACCTTCGTCACTCCTTCGCCTCAGATGCCCTGCAACTCGGCCAGGACCTGACAATGATCGGAAAACTGCTCGGCCATACACAGATGCAGACCACGGCTCGCTACGCTCATCTCAAGACCGACCCGATCAGATCGGCCGCCGACACCGTGTCCGAAGCAATCGCGCTCGCCCTCGCCTGCCCACCCAAGAACGACCAAAAGGACGAGGATATCGCGGCGTAAGTCTGTTCCTCTTCGGCGCACGCGCAGCCTACATCGCGCCCGGCCGGATCTTCTAGTGCCCCTTCCGCGGGATGAACCCCACATGCTCACCCAGCTGGGCCGTATCGCCAGCAAGGCGATCGGCGTGGTTCACCTGTTGCCCGTCGATTGTTTGTTAGGCGCATTCCGGTTGAGGAGAAGGAACACTTATCCGATCTGGCGACATTGCTTGCAGACTCCCCTAGAATGCCTCACACCAGGAATCTGAAAATATCGTAAGAAAAATAAAGATAGCTGGGGTTCTGGATACGCATCGAACTTTCTGCATAGCCCCGCATACAGATTTGCGCACTCTTTTTGACGCCATGAGGTCAAACGGCTCGCCGTGTTGAGCATTCTGTCCATCCGGGAGCAAGGAAAGCCGGACACCGCGCAGGGGCGGGAGTCAGAAGAGGATTGCCCCTCAGAGACAATTGATTCAGCAAAAACAGCCCTTTAGAGAGCCGCCATCTCAGCCATGAGTACCACTCGGGTGTGCTACTACCGAACTGGAGATACAGACTGCTATATCGCTTGTGAACGACCGCAAAAGCGTCAAATCGGTCGTGGGCGCCAGCGCCCGACGTCGGCCTGCCCTATTGATCGGCGGCGGACGTCAAACCCGCTCCAGCGCGATCGCGATACCCTGGCCGACACCGATGCACATGGTGGCTAAAGCCAGCTTGCCGCCGCGCTCGCGCAGTTCGAGCGCCGCCGTCCCGGTGATGCGAGCGCCCGACATGCCGAGCGGATGACCGAGCGCGATCGCCCCGCCGTTGGCGTTGACATGCTCCGCCTTCTCGGAAATTCCGAGATGGCGGAGCACGGCAATGCCTTGGGAGGCGAAGGCTTCATTCAATTCGACGACATCGAATTGCTCCGGCATCAGGCCGAGACGGGCGCAAAGCTTCTTCGTGGCCGGCGCCGGGCCGATGCCCATGATGCGCGGCGCCACACCGGCGACGGCACCCCCGAGGATACGGGCGATCGGCGTCAGGCCATGCTTCCTCGCCGCTGCTTCCGATGCGATGATCAGCGCGGCGGCGCCGTCATTGACGCCGGAAGCGTTGCCGGCGGTCACCGTGCCGCCCTGCCGGAACGGCGTCGGCAATTTTGCCAGCGCCTCGACCGTTGAGCCCGCGCGGGGATGCTCATCTTTACTGACAACGAGCGCATCGCCCTTGCGCTGCGGGATCGTCACCGCAGTGATTTCCTTCGCCAGCCGGCCATTCGCTTGTGCCGCGACCGCCTTGTCCTGGCTGCGCACGGCAAAGGCGTCCTGGTCGGCGCGCGATACGGAAAAATCCTCAGCGACGTTCTCGCCGGTCTCCGGCATCGAATCGACGCCATACTGCTTCTTCATCAGCGGATTGACGAAGCGCCAGCCGATGGTGGTGTCGTAAATCTCGGCGTTGCGTGAAAATGCCGTGTCGGCCTTGGGCATGACGAAGGGCGCCCGGCTCATCGATTCGACGCCGCCCGCAACCATCAGTTCCGCCTCGCCGGCCTTGATGGCTCTAGCTGCGATGGTCAATGCATCCATGCCGGAGCCGCACAAGCGATTGACCGTCGAGCCAGGAATCTCCTTCGGCAGTCCGGCCAGCAACAGCGCCATGCGCGCCACGTTGCGGTTGTCCTCGCCGGCCTGGTTGGCGCAACCATAGACGACGTCGTCGACCGCCTGCCAGTCGATGCCGGGACTGCGTTCGACCAGCGCCCTCAGGGGTATCGCGCCGAGGTCGTCGGTGCGCACCGAAGACAGCGAACCGCCGAAACGGCCGATCGGCGTGCGGATGTAGTCGCAGATATAGGCCTCGGCCATGTCATGCAGCCTTTGCTTTTCCGGTTCCCTCATGGGCCGCCTTGGTGCGGGCCTGCAGGTCGCGCAATGTCTTGAGTTCGAGTTCGCTTGGCGCCGGCGTTTCGTCAAGCGTATCAGTGAACTTAACCACCCAGCCACAGCTCTCCTGCACCTGCTGGCGCGTGACGCCGGGATGCAGCGACACCACGGTGAATTCCTTGCTCACCGGATCCGGCTTCCAGATGGCGAGATCGGTGATCAGCAAGGTCGGGCCTGATGTCTCGATGCCAAGCCGTTTGCGATGATCGCCGCCCTCGCCATGGCCGAAGGAGGTGAAGAAGTCGATCTTTTCGACCATGCCGCGCTTGGTCTGCGCCATGGTGATGTAGATCTCCTTCGACGACGTCGCGATCTCCGGCGCGCCGCCGCCGCCGGGCAGCCGGGTCTTGGGATGAAAATAGTCGCCAATGACCGTCGTGTTGATGTTGCCGAACTTGTCGAGCTGCGCCGCGCCGAGGAAGCCGATCGAGATGCGGCCGCCCTGCAGCCAATAGCGGAACATCTCCGGCACCGCGACGGTGGTGACCGCGGTCTCGCACAATTCGCCGTCGCCGATCGACAGCGGCAGCACGTCGGGCGCCGTGCCGATCGTACCGCTCTCGTAGATCAAGGTGATGTCAGGCGCGTGTGTCAGCCGCGCTACATTGCAGGCAGCGGACGGCGCGCCGATGCCTACGAAGCAGACATCGTCATTCCGCAGCGCACGACTGGCGGCGATCGTCATCATCTCATTGGGGGTGAAGCCCAAGGGAGTCTGATCGTCGCTCATGCAGCTTTCCTCAGATGCTCTACACGGGCCGCGAAATCGTCGGCGCTCTTCTCGATGACGTTTGCCTGCATCCACGCCCGGAATTTGTCACGGTCGGCAGCGATCTCGTCCCATTCGAGATAGGCGGCATTGTCGCGCGCATAGTAGCCATGCGCGTAGGACGGATGCGAGCCGCCGGGCACGACGGAAATCGCCGCGATCGTCCAGCGCGGCAGCACGGTCAGGTTGGGGTGCAGATCGTTGAAATTGTCGACCACTTCCTCGACCGTCACCACCGCCCGTTTGGCCGCCAGCACGGCTTCCTTCTGGATGCCGATAATGCCCTCGACCAGTACATTGCCCTTCCTGTCAGCCTTCTGCGCATGGACGAAGGTGACGTCTGGCCGGATCGAAGGAACGGCCGCCAGCACCTCGCCGGTGAACGGACAAGAGACCGACTTGATGTTCGGATTGACTGTCGCCAGCCCGGCGCCGCGATAGCCGCGAAACACCGCGCAAGGCAGACCGGCAGCACCTGCCTCATAGGCGTTGGCCATGCCGGCATGGCTGTGCTCCTCGACATCGAGCGCGCGCGGATAACCGTTCTCGATGGCATCGCGGGCGCGCCGCAGCAGGCCGACGCCGGGATTGCCGAGATAGGAAAAGATGATCTTCTTCGCCATGCCCATGCCGATCATCTGGTCGTAGATCAGGTCCGGCGTCATGCGGATCAAAGTCAGGTCGCGAAACCCCTGGCGGATCGCCTCATGCGCCGCCGCCGTCGGGATCAGATGGGTGAAGCCCTCGAAGGCGACCATGTCGCCATGGTTCAGGTTCTCCGCAACGGCCTGTTTTAGCGGCAGGAACTTGATCATCGTGGAATACTCCGGAAATTCGACAAAAGTTCGCATTACGTTCGGGACAAGAACCCTCGAGGATCGACAAGATGAGGGCTTCTTCCGGAATCCGGACTGCCGGAAGCCGATCCCATCAGCTAGCTGACTTCGCACCTGCCACAAGGCACATAGCTTCGCACCCGCCCGCAGATACCGGTCAGCTTGCCGAGATACTTGAGTCCGCTGCCTCAAGTGCCAAGTTTGCCGCCTGACCCCAGGTAATCGTTGAGCGCTTCGTCCAAAGCGAAGCGAAGTCTTTTGACAATCTGGTCGATCTGCGACTCCGTCGAGATCAGAGGGGGAGCAAGCGCGATGGCGGTCCCGAGCGAGCGGCAGACCAGCCCCTTCTGGAACGCCCGGTTCTGGATATTTAAGCCGAACTGCATCTCGGCGGGAAAAGCTTCGCGAGTGGCCTTGCTCTTGACGATTTCAACGCCCCACATGAGGCCCACGCCGCGCACCTCTCCCACCAGAGGATGACCTTCAAGCGATCTCAGCCCCTCCCCCAGCCGCTTTCCGAGCTCCGGCACGGCATCGATAATCCCATCGTCATGATAGATACGCAGCGCTTCGAGCCCTACTGCACAGGCGACCGGATGCGCACCGTAGGTGTACCCATGGCCAAAAACACCGATCTTCTCGCTCTGCTCGCGCATGACTTGGTAGATTGGCTCGCTTAAAAGGATCGCTGATAGCGGCATGTAGGCAGCTGTGAGTGCCTTCGCGCAGGTTATGATGTCGGGCCGCATCTCGAAAGTCTGGCTCCCCCACCATGAGCCCGTTCGGCCGAAGCCAGTGATTACCTCGTCGGCAACGAGTAGGACATCATGCTTGCGCAAGACCTCCTGAATGCGAGCGAAATAGGTTTTAGGGGGAATTACAACTCCGCCAGTTCCCATGGCCGGCTCCGCGAAAAAAGCGGCTACCGTGTCCGGTCCTTCGGCTACGATAAGATCTTCCAGCTCCTTGGCCAGACGACTCGCGAAATCCTCCTCGCTCTCTCCAGGCAGACCGTCGCGATAGAGGTGAGGACAGGATACGTGTAGAAACCCGTCCAATGGTAGATTGAAGTCGCGGTGAATGTGCGGAAGGCCAGTCAAACTAGCAGAAGCAACGGAAGTTCCATGATAAGATCGCTTGCGCGCAATCATTTTCTTTTTGTTAGGCATTTGTTTTGCGTTGAAATAATACCACGCAAGTTTAATGGCCGTGTCGTTTGCCTCAGAGCCTGAACTCTGAAACAGCACTTTGGACATCGGCACGGGCGAAATCCTAAGTAGTTGTTCGGCCAGCAAGATCGCGGGTTCAGTGGAACGATGAGCGAAGTTTTGGTAGTATGGCAGTGTGCTTAGTTGCCTCGCGGCCGCCTCGACAAGGCGCTTCTCGCTCATTCCGAGAGCGGCACACCATAGGCCGCTCATCCCTTCAAGGTATTGGCGTCCCTCGTCATCATAGACATAGGCGCCCTCGCCGCGTGCCATCACTACCGGCCCGACTGTCTCGTGCAAAGCAAGGTTGGTTTGAGGGTGGATCTGGCTGAATACATCGCGCCTGTGGAGCGAGTTGTGTGTCATGCTTCGAGTTCCTAGCGTGTGATCTGTTGGACTAGCCTTGCGTCTTGCCGCGTTCGGGTTTGACGAATTGCGCTGCGATCAGAGCCACAATCGAAAGTGTGACCAGCAGCGAAGATATTGCCGCGACTGTCGGATCCACCTGGTCACGTATGTTGGCGAACATGCGCTTGGTGAGCGTTGATGTCGCGCCGCTCGAAATGAAGAGCGAGACGACAACCTCGTCGAAAGAAGTAACGAATGCGAACAGCATGCCTGACAGCACGGCGATTCGGATCTGCGGCAATGTCACCGTCATGAACGCGCGCAATGGCGAAGCGCCGAGGCTGCGGGCGGCACGCTCCTGGTTGGTGTCGAAGCCTGCCAGGCCGTTGCCGACGGCGATGACCACGAACGGGATTGCCAAAGTGGTATGCGCTAGAACTAAGCCGGTCAGAGTGTTGTTGAGGCTAAGTCGTGCATAAACAAAGAAAGCACCGATGGCCACGAAGATGAGCGGCACCATCATTGGCAGCATCAGCATGCCGCGCACGATCGCGTTCAGACTTCCCACGCGCTTGTAAAGTCCGTAGCTGGCGAGTGTGCCCAGGATCGTTGCCAGAAGTGTTGTGGTCGACGCGACCTTGAGCGATACGACGGCCGAGCGCAGCCATTCGTCGGAGGAGAAGAATGCCTGGTACCATCTGAGGCTCCAGCCACGCGGCGGAAACTCCAGATATTGGGAATCGGAGAAGGACAGAGGGATGATGATCAGGCAAGGAATGACGAGAAACCCCATCACCAAAGCTACCAGAAGGTAGAGCCAAAAGCGTTGAGCGTGAGTGACCTGCGTTGAGGAGGCGGGACGGCTCAGCATCATCGTTCTCCGACCGAGGTGCCGAGGCGCTCGACGCCCCGTTTCATCAACCACAGTATGAGGCCGGTGACGACGAGCAGCGCCACGCTCAACGCGCTCGCCGCGCCCCAGTTGGCGAACTTGGCGACGGCATCGGCGATCTGGGTGGACCACATCGCAACTCGCCCACCGCCAAGCAAAGCCGGCGTCAGGTAGAACCCGAGACAAAGCACGAAAGTCAGCGCGGCCCCCGCACCGAGGCCCGGTGCCGACAGCGGAAGGAAAACCTGCCGAAAGGCCTGCGCCGGCGATGCGCCGCAATTGGCGGCCGCCCTCAGATAGTCAGGATCGATCGCGCGCATCGAGGAGTAGAGCGGCAGGATCAGGAACGGTAGCATGATATGCACCATGCCGATCACCGTGCCGGTCAGGTTGTTGACCAGCGGCAGGGAGTCGCTGATCAACCCGAGTTGCTTCAACCATGTGTTGATGATGCCTTCCCGCTGCAGAAGGACGAGCCAGGCATAGGTCCTGACCAGAACCGAAGTCCAGAACGGCAGAATGATGAAGACGAGCAATATTTGAGCCGTGCGCTGCGGCAACTGCGACAGCAGATAGGCGACAGGGTAGCCAAGAAGGACGCAGAAGCCAGTCACCAGCAGCGAAACTTTGAAGGTACTGAGAAAGCTGTTGACGTAGGCGGGTCTCAGCAGACGGGCGTAATTCTCTGCTGAGAGCGCCCCCGAAGCATCAAATAGCGACAGCCAGGCAAGCCACGAAAATGGCACCACGAGTATGATGACAATAAGAAGCATTGCCGGTACAGACAGCCCGATCATCGCCAGTTGGTGGCGCCGTTGGTTGTCACCGAGCAGACCGATATTGAGCGGCCGCGTGTCAACTGCTGCCGCGGTCATGCCGAGGTTTCCTCCACCAAAACGCTGGCCTCCGGCTTCAACCACAAAGTCAGCGTCTGGCCGGGTTCGGGCAACGGGGTGCTTTCCGTCGGCGCGCGGCGGATCGATATCTCATGGTCTCCCGGCAGCTTCAGCGAGATGGAATGGCTATCACCGCGATAAACCACATCGACGACCACTCCCTCAACGCGGTTGTCGTGCTCCTCATCGCCATACCAGCAGAGACGCTCCGGTCGTACTACGAGCCACTGTTTCTCAACCGCGGAAGGCGACTGTGCGAGCTTCAGCGGGCGGCCCGCAAAATGATAGCCCCTGCTGTTCTTGGTAACGGGCAGCATGCGAGTTTCCCCCATGAAGCTCGCGACGAAGTGGCAATTGGGCCGGTCATAAATGTTCTGCGGCGTATCGAGCTGCACAATCCTGCCGTTGCGCAGCACTGCGATACGGTCCGACATCGTGAGCGCCTCCTGCTGGTCGTGGGTGACATAGACGGTCGTCATTCCGAGCCTGAGATGCAGGCGCTTCAACTCAATCTGCATGTGTTCGCGAAGGTTCTTGTCGAGGGCGGAAAGCGGCTCATCCATCAAAAGCAGCCTAGGCTCGAAGACGATTGCCCGAGCCAGAGCCACGCGCTGCTTTTGGCCTCCGGACAACTCGGTGATCCGCCGTGCAGACAAATGTCCCATTTGCACGACATCGAGCGCCTGCTTGACGCGATCGCGGATGTCCGATGGCACTGTCTTTCGCAGCTTCAGCGGATAAGCGACGTTGTTGAAGACATCCATATGCGGAAAGAGGGCGTAGTTCTGAAATACCATGCCGAGGTCGCGCCTGTGCGGCGGCTTGGCGATGAATTCGACTCCGTCGACCATCAGGCTGCCGCTGTCGGGGCGCTCGAAGCCGGCAATGACGTTCAACAACGTAGTCTTGCCCGATCCGGACGGGCCGAGAAGCGTCACGAACTCGCCCGGATCGATATCTAACGATATGTCATCAAGCGCCTTGAAGATTCCATAGGACTTATGGATCTGCCTTATCGAAACTGCGCCCGATTTCATCGCAACACACTGGTTAGAGTTTGATCGTCAGTTGGACATCAGGAGACTGTAGTCCTCATTGACTTTGCTAAGGTTGTCGCGCCACCAGTTGGCATCGATGAATACCTGTTTGTTCCGGTTTTCGGGTGACATGTTGGACTTGACCAACACATCGGGCGAGAATTTGCCAACCTTGAAGGCCAGATCGTTGGTCGGGCCGTAGTAGGGCATCATCTCGGGGATCCGAGCCTGAATTTCAGGAGCGACCACGCCCGAGATAAACTTCTGAGCCGACGCGACGTGCTTCGACCCCTTGAGGATGGCGAGACAGCCATAGCCGAGGACACCGTCCTGGTAGGTGAATGCCACCGGCGCCCCGTCGGCGATCACGCTCGCTACACGGCTACGCCAAATGGCCAACATGTCGACTTCCTTGTCCTTGATCAATTGCGCCGACTGAGCGCCCGATGACCACCAAACCGCGATGTCTGGTTTGATTTCCTTCAGCCGCTCGAGCGAAAGCTTGGTATCAAGCGGATAAAGCGAGTCCTTTGCAACGCCAGCACCGAGCAAGGATATCTCCATGGTCTCGGCGGGCAAGTTGCCGAGTGCGCGACGACCAGGGAAAGCCTTCACGTCCCAGAAATCCTTCCAGCTCGTGGGATGCTTGTCTTTGTAGACGTCCGTCCGCCAGGCCAGAACGACGGAATAGGTGTTGGTGGCTATCCAGTGCTCGCCATACGCCTTCTTGTCGAAGCCCTCTGTCTTGATGACGTTGAAATCCAACGGCTCGAACAGACCTTCCTTGCCGCCGACCGAGCACTCATCGGCGCCCATGTGGACCACGTCCCATGTCGGCGTTCCGGACTGCACCTGAACGCGCACCGACGCCAAGCCATCGTGGGTTTCCTCCGACAATTGCACTCTGGCTGCATCGGCTGCCGGTTGCCACAGAGTTGCCCGGAGGTCCTTTTGGAGATTGCCACCATATCCGGCAATCGTCAGCGTTTCACCGGCTGCGAGTGCGCCAGAGGCCATGAAAAGTGCGGTTGCCGCACCAACCATGATCGCGATTGCGAGGCGTTTCAATTGCATGGTGTTCTCCCTTTGATTGAGCGGTGCCACCTCACGGCCGACTTCCGTGGTCTCGTGCGCGGCAAGATCGACAAGACGCCTTAGTCGTGGCAATCTAGTTGATGAAATGAACTATCTGGTTTACGTTGTCAACTAAATTTCCACCAACCTTTTTGCTCCATTTAATCAAGGCCGACCATGAACAGACCAAAACACAGCCTCACCAGCGCTCCTTCTTCCTTTGATCTCGAGCAGGCGGCCGCCAGTCGGGGCCAGCCCAATCGTGCCGGGCGGGACTTGTATGACCATACCCCGGCGGCCGATATCAGGGATCTCTTCTCATTCGAGCTTCAGCGGCTGGCCGGCTTGTCGACGCGCATCGCAACCTTGTCGATCCGGCCGAAATATGGATTGACCACCCGGGAATGGCGTGCCCTTGCCGTGCTGAAATACTTAGGGACGGTGCCGCTGCAGGAGCTTGCCAAGCACACAGGCCTGCTCAAGAGCCAGATGAGCCGCACAGTTTCGGGCCTTATCGACAGGGGCTATATCCAGAAAGCCGCCAATCCTGGGGACGGCCGCAGCATCTTGCTTCGTCTCAGCCCCGAGGGCCTGAACCTTTCGGAGCGGGTCCTGGACGACTCCTTTGAGCGCAACGAGCAGATGCTGGCGGCGCTAAGCAATGCCGAACGGCAGATGCTGGTCGAACTGATGCGACGCGTCATCCGCACCAGCTCGACCTACTTCCACGATCTCAAGCAGCAGGCCACCCAGTCCGACCTCGATCAGTTGGATGAGCAATAGCGCAATCCCGATTTATGGTTGACTGAGTGAACGATATAGTTCACAAGGACAACCAACTTTGAATGGGCTTCGCCGTGAATCCAGCCGTCGTGATATGTGAATGTTTCGCCCGGGACGGCTTGCAGCATGAGCCTTTGGCCATGCCGACGCGCGCCAAGATCGAGATTATAGACGCCATCACCGACGCAGGGTTTTCCCGCATCGAGGCGACCAGCTACAGTCATCCGGCGCAGGTGCCGGCATTCGTAGACACTTCGGATGTTCTGAAGGGGATCGGGCGGCGCGAAGGCGTTTCCTACAAGGCCACATGCCCGAACCAGAAGGCGGTCGAGCGGGCACTAACGGATCGCGCTGCAGGCTATGGCGCAGAGGAGATCAGCCTGCTCGTTTCGGCGACGCAGGCGCATACCGAGCGCAATTTGCGCACGACGCGCGAGCGGCAATGGCGCAACGTCGCCGAGATGGCGACGCTGGCCGGCGAGCAGTTTCGCCTGATCGGCGTCGTCTCGATGGCGTTCGGATGTTATTTCGAAGGGAGGGTCGACCAGGCTTCGGTGGTCGAGGACATCGCGCATTTCGCCTCGATCGGCGTGCGCCATGTCACGGTGGGCGATACCACCGGGCATGGCACGCCTTCATCGGTTCGTCGGCTGTTCGAGCGCATTGGCCGCGATGTGCCGCAGGTGACGGCGATTGCGCATTTCCATGACACCCGCGGAACCGCTTTGGCCAATTGTGTTGCCGCCTATGAGGCTGGTTGCCGCTGGTTCGACAGCGCGCTTGGCGGCGTCGGCGGACACCCGGCGCAGATCCAGTATGGCGAAGGCTACACGGGCAATGTCGCGACCGAGGATTTGGTCAATCTGTTTGAGGCTGAGGGCATCGATACCGGCCTCAATCTCGATCGTCTGATCCAAGCCTCGCAGCTGTGCGAGAAGGTGCTTGGACGTCCGTTGCAAAGCCGGGTAGCCCGCGCCGGCTACGGCTTTCTCAACTAGGAGATGGGGATGGGGCAGACCACGCAAACTCCGGTGCTGATCGTCGAGGATCGCGGTCCAATACGTATCGTCCTCCTCAACCGCCCCGACAAGCTCAACGCGCTCGACACCGAACTGACGCAGGCACTGCATGATGCGTTGGAAGCGGCTGATCGCGACGCCAACGTGCGCGCGATCGTGTTGACTGGTGGCGGACGCGCCTTCTGCGCCGGCGCAGACCTGTCGGAGTTCAAACACCTGACCCCTGCTAACCAGGACCTTGTGGAGCAGAGGGCGGACCTCACCTGCCGCACCCAGGCGATGATGCAGAAGCTGTCGAAACCGATCGTCTCGGCCGTGCGGGGTGCCGCAGTCGGCGGCGGCGCCGGCCTCGCCATAGGCTGCGACATGATGGTGGCGGGCACCGATCTCAAGTTCGGCTACCCCGAACTCAGGCACTCCATCGTTCCGGCATTGGTGATGACCGGCCTGCAGCGCTCGCTGGGGCGCAAGGCCGCCTTCGAGATGATCACCCTCGGCAGGCTGATCGGCGCCGAGGAGGCGCTGACGCTGGGGCTTGCCAATCGCGTGGTCGAGCCGGATCAGGTGGTCGAGGCGGCCGTGGCGATCGCCGAACAATGGGCGTCGGCCAATCCGCGCGCGATGGCGGCGGTCAAGTCTCTTTACTACCAGGTCGCCGACCTTCCCTATGACGAGGCGATGGCGGCCGGACGGGACGTCAATGCCAGGATGCGTGCCTTCAGTGACGACAAGGCATGAAGCCGCTCGAAGGCATACGCATTCTTGATTTCTCCAGGGTGCTGGCGGGCCCGATGGCCACGCAGATCCTGGCCGAGATGGGCGCCGAAGTGACCAAGGTCGAGCGTCCGGGCACGGGCGACGAGTCGCGCGTCTTCGAGCCGCGCGTAGCCGGCGGCGAGAGCGCCTATTTCCTTGCCTTCAACCGGGGCAAGCGATCGCTGACGCTCAATCTGAAGTCGGTTGATGGACAGGAACTCGCAAGGCGGCTCGTCACTGCTTCGGACGTCGTACTCGAGAATTTCCTGCCCGGCGAAATGGAGCGCTTCGGCCTTGGCTACCACGGACTTGCCGGCCTCAATCCGGGCCTGATCTATGTTTCGAGCACCGGCTTCGGCCAGACCGGCCCTTATCGGGACCGCCCCGGTTACGACACGGTCTTCCAGGCGCTGTCCGGGGTCATGCACCTGACCGGCCATGCCGACGGCCCTCCGGCCAAGGCCGGGATACCGATCGCGGACATGAGCTCCGGCCTCTGGATCGCCATAGCCATACTGAGCGGACTGGTCGGCAGGGCAAGGAGCGGCAAGGGTTGCCGTGTTGACCTGTCGATGATGGACGTGCAGGCGAGCCTGCTGGCGCTGGCGGCCGCGCGGCTGTTCGCGCTCGACGACGATGTGACGCGCGCCGGAACCGAACATCCCGGCCGCGTTCCCTCCGCCGCTTTCGAGTGCCGGGACGGCGGCTGGCTGCATATCAGCGGAAGCGACCAGCATTGGTCAGCACTTTGCGCGGTGCTCGGGCTCGCCGAACTCGCCGCCGACCGAGCGCTCGACAAAAATGCCGGGCGCGTCGCCGAGCGTGAACGCGTGATGGCCGCCATGCGAACGGCGATGCTTCTCCACGATCGCGCCCTGCTAGCCGAGAAGCTGCGCTCGGCCGGCATTCCCGCCGGCGAGGTCAACACGGTCCGCGAGATCCTGGGCGATCCGCATATGAAGGCAAGAGGGATGGTCGGTGCCTTCGAGCATCCAAGCGCCGGCCGCGTCCCGGCTTTGCGCACGCCGGTGAGATATGAAGGTTTCGATGATCCTGATATCGGCGTGCCGCCCCAGCTTGGTGGCGACACCGACCGGATCCTGTCCGAGGAACTCGGGCTTGATGCCGCCGAGATCGACGCGCTGAAAATCGAAGGAGTGATCTGAATGAGCACATCCGCAATGGTCATCTGCCGGCGCGAGGGAGCCACCGCCCGCGTCGTGCTCAACCGGCCGGAAGCGCGCAATGCGCTGAACCTGCAGATGTGCATCGAACTGCGCCGCCTTTTCGAGGAGCTCGACGGCGACAGAGACATCAGGGTCGTGCTCATGGCCTCGATCGGCCCGGTCTTCTGTGCCGGGGCCGATCTCAAGGAGCGCGTCGACAAGGATGAACGCTGGGTGCTGGAGCGCCGCAGGGCCTCATTCGCGGCCTATGACGCCATCGCCCGCTGTACCAAGCCGGTCGTGGCCCTCACCCAGGGGCCGGTCGTCGGCTCGGGCGGCGAGATCCTGATGAGCTGCGATTTCGCCATCGCCTCCGAGAAGACGACCTTCCGCTTTCCCGAGCCGCAATGGGGTACGGTTGGCGCGACCCAGCGCCTGCAAAGGGTCATCGGCAGGATGCGGGCCAAGGAGCTGCTTTTCACCGGCCGCGTCATGCCCGTCGCGGAAGCCTATGAGCGCGGTCTGGTCGCCCGCGTCGTGCCGCACGACGATCTCGCAAGGGTCGGAGAGGAGGTCGCCGCGGCCATCGCGGCGGCGCCCGCGCTGGCGATCGCGCTCACCAAGCAGGCCGTCGATCTCGGCCATGAGACCGACCTTGCCAACGGCATCCGCATCGAGCTCGCGGCAATCGAGCGCTGCCTTGCCGATGGCGGCTGGCGCGACGGCATCGCCAAGTTCATTCAACAGACGGAGGCCGGGGTCGCTGATGGCGAAGGCTGATCTCGATCTGGAAGGTTTCTTTCCGCTCACCGTCGCCGAGGCGCTGCGCCGCACGGCGGCAACCGCTCCGGAGATCGAGGCGATCGTCGCCTCGGACGGACGCATCAGCTGGGGCGCGCTGGCCGACGAGGTCGGACGCGTCAGTGCGGGTTTTGCCGCCCAGGGCATCCGCAAGGGCGACCATGTTGGTCTGTGTCTGGGCAACTCCGTGCGTTGGATGACGATCTTCCTGGCGCTCGGTTCGCTTGGCGCCGTCACGGTGCCGATCAACACAAGGTTCGTCTCCAGCGAGATGGCCTATACGCTGCGCCAGTCGCGCGTCGGCACGTTGATCACCTGCGACCGGTTGTTCAAGATCGATCTCATCGCCATGCTGCGCGAGATTTGCCCGGCGCTCGACCGCCGTCTCCCGGACGCGGCCATGCCGGACCTGAGGCGGGTCATCGTCATCGGTGCCGACGTGCCGCCTGGCGCCGTTGGCTGGGATGCGATCGCGGATGCAGGCATGGCCGGCGCGGCGGCCATTCAGGCCTGTGATGCTGATGACCCCTTGCTCATCCAATACACGTCCGGCACCACCTCCTTTCCAAAGGGTGTGATGCTGACCCACCGCAACATGCTGGCCAATGCGTATTTCTCCGGCCTCAGAATGGGCCTGCGGCCGGCGGATCGGTTCCACAGCGCCCGGCCCTTCTTCCATGTCGCCGGTACGACCCTTTCAATCCTGTCGGTGCTGCAACACGCTGCCACTTTGGTCAGCATGGACCGCTTCGAAGCGGCGGAGGCGCTGCGCCTGATGGAAGGTGAGCGCTGCACGCATTTCTCCGGCAACGACACCATGGCGCTGATGCTGCTCAACCATCCAGACCGCGCGCGGCGCAAGCTCAGCCTGCGCGGCGCCTGGCTGGCGGCCTCGCCCACCATCGTGCGGCGGGTGATCGACGAGTTGGGCGCACACGAATGCGTCGTCGGCTACGGCCTGTCGGAAGCCTCTCCCAATGTTGCCCAATCCTGTTTTTGGGAACCGGAGGATGTCAGGGCGAGTGCCGCCATGCGGCTGCAGCCGGGCGTGAGAGTGCGCATCCGCAACAGTGACGGCAGCGATGCCGAGGCCGGCGAGAGCGGTGAAATCCTGGTGCGTGGCTGGAATGTCATGCTCGGCTATTTCGACAAGCCGAAGGAGACGGCCGAAGCGCTCGACCCGGACGGCTGGCTTGCGACTGGCGATCTCGGTTCGCTCGACGGAGCCGGCCGCCTGACCTTTCTCGGCCGCGCCAAGGAGATCATCCGTGTCGGAGGCGAGAATGTCTCGCCCGCAGATGTCGAGAACGTGCTGCACCGCCATCCGGCGATCCGGCAGGCCGCGGTCGTTGGCGTGCCCGAGGAGCGGCTGGTCGAGGTGCCCGCCGCCTTCGTCATCCTCAATGCCGGCCATTCGGCCGATCCAGAAGCCATCATGGCCTGGGCTAGAGGTGAGATGGCCGGGTTCAAGGTGCCGCGCCACGTGTGGATCGTCGACAGTTTCGAGGCCATCGGCATGACGGCCAGTTCCAAGGTCCAGAAGAAGCAGCTTGCCGCACACGCGCGCGGCCTGCTCGGATTGTGAGGAAGCGGTGCGGATCGAGACACAGGTCACGCGGCTTCTCGGCATTGATCTGCCGATCATCCAGGCCGGCATGTCCTGGGCCTCGTCGAATGCGGCTTTGCCGCTCGCCGTGTCGCGCGCAGGCGGCCTCGGCGTCATCGCGGCCGGTCCCATGTATCGCGACGACCTTGCCGAAACCATCGACCAGGTGCGGGCCGGAACCGACCGGCCTTTCGCGGTCAACCTGCCGCTCTATCGCAAGGGCGTGGACGAGATCATCGACCTGCTGGTCGAGAAACGCGTGCCCGTGCTGATCGCCTCCCAGGGCGGGCCGAAGAAATATATCGAGCGCTTCAAGGTGATAGGCACCGTCTGCCTGCATGTGGTGGCCGGTGCCGAGCACGCGCTGAAGGCCACTGATGCCGGTGTCGACGGGCTGATCGCGGTCGGCGGCGAGGCCGGCGGCCACCCGCCGCCGGAGCTGGTGTCGACGCTGGTGCTTGGCCGCGCCATAGCCAAGGCGGTTCCGGACATGCCGCTCATCCTCAGCGGCGGCTTTGCCGATGGCCGCGGTCTGGCCGCCGCCCTGGCGCTCGGCGCAGGCGCGGCGCAGTTCGGCACCCGCTTCATGCTCTCGTACGAGGCGAGACTGCACGATGCCTACCGGCAACGCCTGCTGGGCGCTTCCATCACTGACACGCTCGTCGTCGGCCGAGGCCTCGGCATGATCCGCGTGCTGCGTAACCGTTTCACCGAAACGATGAGCGAGGCCGAACATGCTGGCGCCGCGAATGAGGCGCGCCGCGCCATCTTCGCTGGCGCGACACTCAAGGCAGCCGCCTTCGACGGCGATATCGATCACGGCAAGCTGGAGGCCGGCCAGAGCGTCGGTCTCGTCGGCGATATCCTGCCTGCCGGCGACATCGTCCGCTCGATCGCCCGCGACTATGCGGCCGCCATCGCCGTGCTGCCGCAGCCAACAGAAAGCTAGAAGGGAATACGCCATGCTGGACACACCGTTGCTTATCGACGGGCATTGGAGGGCGCCTTTGGGCGACCGCTCGGGCGAAGTCAGGAATCCGGCCACCGGGCAGACGATCGACCGCCTGCCGTTTGCCGAGCGAGCGGACCTCGATGCCGCGCTCGCCGCCGCCGCCAAAGGCTTTGAGACATGGCGCCGGATCACTGCATTGGAGCGCGGCCGGATCATGCACCGTGCCGCCGCTTTGTTGCGTGAGCGCGCCGAAACCATCGCCGGTCACATGGTGCGTGAACAGGGCAAGCCGCTTGCCGAGGCAAGGGGCGAGGCCAACGCGGCGCCCGAACATGTCGAGTGGCACGCGGAGGAGGGGCGGCGCGCCTATGGTCGCGTCATTCCCTCGCGCCATCCGGGCGCCCGGCAGATGGTTTTACGAGAGCCGATCGGCCCGGTCGCGACCTTCTCGCCGTGGAATTTCCCTGTCAATCAGCTCGTGCGCAAGATCTCGGCCGCGCTCGCCGCCGGCTGTTCGGTCATCGCCAAGCCTCCGGAAGAAACGCCGTCGGCCTGCATCGAACTGGTGCGCGCGTTCCAGGATGCCGGTCTGCCGGATGGCGTGATCAATGTGGTGTTCGGCGTGCCGGCCGAGATTTCGCAGTACCTGATCGCCTCGCCCGTCATCAGGAAGATCTCGTTCACCGGCTCGGTGTCCGTAGGCAAGATGCTGGGCTCGATGGCGGCAGCCGGTGTCAAGCGCGCAACGATGGAACTTGGTGGACATGCGCCTTTCATCATTGCCGCCGACGCTAACCTCGATGCCGCCGTCAAGCTCGGCCTGATGCTGAAATACCGCAATGCCGGCCAGGTCTGCGCCGCCCCGACGCGCTTCTACGTCGAGGATGCCGTCTACGACAGATTCCGCAGCGCTTTCGTCGCCGGCGCGCGGCAGATCAAGGTGGGAGGCGGAATGGACGCGCAGACCCAGATGGGTCCGCTTGCCAATGCGCGCCGGCTCGACGCCATGGACGGCTTCGTCGAGGATGCTGTCGCGAAAGGCGCGGTGCTGGATTGTGGCGGCCGCCGCATCGGCAACACCGGCTTCTTCTTCGAGCCCACGGTACTGTCTGACGTGCCTGAGGAAACGCGCCTGATGAATGACGAGCCGTTCGGGCCGGTGGCAGCCCTCGTGCGTGTCGGCTCGGTCGAAGAGGCGATCGAGCGCAGCAACCGGCTGCCTTTCGGCCTCGCGGCCTTCGCCTTCACCAATTCGCTGGCGACAGCTGATCGGCTGACCGATGGCCTCGAGGCGGGCATGGTTTCCATCAACCATTTTGGCCTTGCCGCGGCCGAGACGCCTTTCGGGGGCATCAAGGAAAGCGGCTATGGCAGCGAAGGCGGGGCGGAAACGCTTGACGCATTCTTGACGACGAAGCTTGTAAGTCACCTCAGTCTCCAGCCGAAAGGCTGATGCGCCAACCGCGAAACAGTTCAGGTCACGCAAACAAGTTGGGTTTCGGCTAATTTTGTCGGCTATATCTTTCCGGAGAAGATCCGATCTGGCCTGCGCGGAAACATGCAAAGAACTGACCCTTACAAAGGCCTGTATGAGTTCATGGCGGTGGCGGAAACGCTGAACTTCAGGCAGGCAGCGAAGCGTCTGGGAGTAAGTGCGCCTGCGGTAGGCAAGGCCATAAAGCTTCTCGAGCGACGCCTCGACATTGACCTGTTTCACAGAACCACCCGCCAGGTGAAGCTCACTGATGCAGGCGCCATACTTCTGGCCCGGCTTTCGTCGGCAACCGTTGAGATCCATTCTGCGTTTGAAAGTTTGTCCGAACTGAGGGCGCAACCTTCCGGCAATCTCAGGGTCTGCGTGCACAGCATCGGTCTTGATGATTTCACCAAGCCTGCGCTGGTCATTTTTCGGCAGAAATATCCGGACATTTCACTGGATGTTGTCGTACGTGATGGAGCGGTCGACTTGTTGAAAGGCGGATTTGACCTCGGAATTCGCATAGGAGAACTGTTGGTCGACCTAGACATGAAGGCCGTGAAGCTGTTTGGGCCAGTGTCCTGGTGCGTCGTGGCATCGCCTCGCTACCTTGAAGCTTTTGGTGTGCCTACTTCGCCATACGAACTCTCCGATCACCGTGCCATTCGATTCAGGCCGACGAGCGATGCCGATCCCTACAATTGGGAGTTCCGGAACGGCGCTGAACGCCTAACAATCAGCCCCCCTGCCCCGGTCGTTACCAACGACCAGTCGCTCATGCTCTTTCTGGCAGAGCACGACCAGGGCTTGGCCTACACAACCCAGTCGAGAGCAAGGGAGCAGCTTGCCGCCGGTGTGCTCGTGGAGGTCCTATGCGATTTCATGCCGCCGGATGACAGCATCTTCGTCCACTTTCACAAAAGCGCACGAAGGCACCAGAAGGTCGCCTGTTTCATCGATACTCTGAAGGATTTCGGACGCCAGCCCAAACAGGGCGCGCAGTAAGGATCTTGAATTCGACTGCCTATCCGCGGAGGCGTTGGCTTTTCGGGTCATAAATTGGCGTTGTGCGCACCTTGGCAACAAATCCACCGTCCACGACAACCGACATACCTTCGGTAGCGACTGGAGCTTCGACATATCCCATCGCCAAAGGCCGACCAACAAAGTGGCCCATCCCGGCAGACGTTACTTTACCTACTGGGCGGCCGTCAGCGGAGATCTGCGCACCGAGCGCCGGAGGCGAATTTCCTTCCAGTTCCAGTTGGACAAGCATACGGCTCGGACCCTCTAGCTTCTGCTTCTCCACCACCGCCTTGCCGGGATATTGGCTTTCCTTCGCGACAATGGTCCATCCCAGTCCGGCCTCGACCGGCGTCGTCTCTTCGGTTAAATCAAGCCCATAGAGCGCGTATTTCTTCTCGAGCCGCAAGGATGCCATCGCGCCAAGACCGCACGGCACGGCGCCCCGGTCGACAAGTGCCCTGTACACGCCGTCGGCGGACTCACTTGGTACGAACAATTCGTAGCCTAGCTCCCCTGTGAAACCTGTCCGCGAAACCACGACATCGTCCGTTTCGGCGATCTTGCCGACCTTGAAGGTGAAAGTCGGAAAGGCCGAGGAAGACAGATCAAGGTCGCTGAGCTTTGAAAGAAGGTCTCTGGAGTGCGGTCCTTGCAGGGAGAGCGACGTGTATTTGTATCCGAGGCTGACCACGCATGCCTCGTATTGTTGCGAACGGTCGGCAAGGTAGTGCGCCACGACGTTGCGACGTGATGGGGCAGGAACGACCCAGTACCGCCTTGCATCGACGCGGAAGCACGTCACGTCGTCGATCATCCCGCCTTTGTCGTTGAGGATCCCGCAGTAAACGATACGGCCATCCTTCAGCTTCCCGACGTCAGCCACCATCGTTTCTTGCAAGAACCGCTCGGACCCCGAGCCGGAAACGTCGACGAAAAACTGACCAAAGATTTCGAACAGCCCCGCGGACTGGCGAACGGCAAGATGCTCGGCCTTTGGATCAGAAAAATATTGAGGCACGTAAAATCCGAGCCGCTCTATCATATGCGCCCCCAAGTCCAGGAATGCGCTGTAGACAGGTGTTTTCATGGGGCTCATGCCACTCTCCTTCAAAATGGGGTTTCAAGCAAGGTCGGCGCGAGCGCCGTCAGAAAGCGCTGCCGTTAGCCGGCGCCATGGCTTAAGATCGCGAAGGATTTCGCGCGCCGCGTTGCGACCAGGAGCGCCAGTCACGCCGCCACCCGGGTGTGTGCCCGAGCCACACATATAAAGCCCACGAACCGGCGCCCTGTAATCCGCATAGCCGGGTGCTGGTCGCATGCTAAAAATCTGATCTAGGTGAAGTTGCCCGTGAAATATGTCGCCATGCACCATTCCCAGGTCGCGCTCGATAGACAATGGTGACTTCAGTTGGCGAGCAACGACCGCGCGTTTGAAGTTGGGAGCAAATTCCGTCATATGGTCGATAATGTGGTCAGCGACTTGTTCTTCGATTTCATCCCATGTTCGACCATCGGCCTGCTCATATGCAAAAAACTGACAAAAGAGGCTCGCCACATGGGCACCGTCCGGGGCCAGGGAGCGGTCCTGTATCGAAGGTATCTGCATCTCTATGATCGGACGGCTGGCGATGCCCCCGCGTTTAGCTTCGTCGAAAGCCTGGTCTAGGTAGGCAAGCGACGGCGCTGTGACCACGGCCGCGGCACGATAGTTGCTGGTACTTTCCAGCCCTACCGACGAGAATTGTGGAAGTTCGGACAGTGCCACGTTCATGCGAAAGACGCCGGACGCACAACGCCAGTTGCTCATGCGTCGAGCGAACTCCTGAGGCAAGAGCGAGACGTCGACCAGCTTCGTAAATAGCAGACGTGGATTTAGGTTGGAGACAACGATCGGGCTGCGAACGATCGTGCCGTCATCAAGTACGACGCCGGAAGCTCGCTTGCCCTCGGTCAGCAGTTCGCGCACGCCGGTGCCTGTGGAGATTTCAGCACCATAGCGGCGGGCTGCGGCGGCCATGGCGGCCGTGATCGCGCCCATGCCGCCGATCGCTTGGCCCCAAAGACCTTTTACCCCATTTACTTCACCAAAAACATGGTGAAGCAGGACGTAGGCCGATCCGCCAGAGCAGACACTTTGCATATTGCCGACGGTTGCGCTGTAGCCCAGATTACCCTTGAGTGCCTCGCCGCCAAAGAATTCGTTGAGGTAATCCGCGACACTCATGGTCATGAGCTTGATCAACTCCGCGCGGGAATCGCTATCGAGCTTTCGCAGCTTATTGCCGAGGAAAGCTGCCCGGATGATCGACTTCAGGTCGCCCCCGATGTTAGGGGGCGTATCGAGAACTATCGAACGCAACGCCTCGGCCGCGATCGAAAGCCTGCGATTGAACTCGATGAAGGCTTTGCCGTCTCCCGGGCAGTGACGATCGAACAATTCGATAGCCTTGTCACGATCAACCGGTATGGCAAAATGACTGGTTGGATCGAGCGGAATGAAGCGCTTCCATCCGTTGACCCCCAATGGCAAAATCTTCAGGCCGTGTTCATGGAGAGCGAGCTCGGCGATGACCTTCGGATTGAGCAGGCTTACCGCATAGGAATATACAGAGTTGCGAAACCCGGGATGAAACTCTTCCGTGACCGCGGCTCCGCCAAGTATCGCGCGCTTCTCCACTATTCGGACGCGCAGCCCCGCTTGCGCCAGATAGGCACCACAAACCAAGCCGTTATGACCGCCGCCCATGATTATCGCGTCATACTCGTCGGAATTCTTCGCCACAGTTTGATCCAATCGCTTGAGGCTTCTGTCGCAATCTTTTGCGCGACGCGATATTCGGGCCCCGGATGCATATGGACAATGTGCGAAAGGTTTGCCTCCCTGTTAATTGCAGGTTTATAATCAGCGGCCCGCGTAACTCGCGGCGGTGCAAACTGCACAGCCGAGAACTTTGCCTGAGCGTCGACGGTCAACATCTCTGCCGAGGCGCATCTGGAACCGCAAGAGCCGCTTCCTTGGTAACGCTTAAAGACCAAGCAAGGAGCTATGGAATCGGGCCATCGACAACCATGGCTTGTGGCTTGGCCATGGCGACGAACAAGCTGTCAGTACCCGCGTTCGTTGCTCACCGTATTTTCCAAGGTCTCGTTCCTGAGGAAACGCCCATAATTTGCGGTCACCTGGACAAGGCTGTCACCACTTGTTCCAAGGCCCCGCCGGCATGCGGCGTTATGATAACTCTTTGGTTAGACCAAAGCGGACTCAACGAAGGCAGCGGCTCGGTCTCGAAGACATCGAGAAAGGCGCAATGCAACTGCCCCGTCGCGATTGCCTGAACGAGATCGTCCTCCTTGACCGCACTGCCCCGCCCCAAGTTCGCGAAGGCGCAGTCTGGTCCAAACAGCCTGAACTTCGAGGCATCGAACAAATGCCGCGTCGACGGCGTTTCTGGCAAGATGGATAAGACGAAGTCTGCCCGTCCGAGCAGTTCGTCAAGCTCGGCTCCAGTCGTACAACTTGCAATCCCCGGAATCGACTTTTTCGAGCGGCTCCATGTCGATACTGAAAATCCATGGTCTTTGAGCATGTTGGCAATTTGGGCGCCGATGAAACCCATACCCAGCACAACAACTGAAAAGTCCGAAGGTTGCTTCGTCCTGATACGCGACCATTCGCGTGACGCCTGCTGGCCCCGATAATCGACGATGCGCTGCTGATGTGAAAGTACCGACTGAAGCGCCGACAGCTTGACGCTCTCGGCCAACTGTTGATCCTGGAGTCGAGTAACGATGACGCCGGCGGGAAGCGTCGGATCGCTCAGGACGTCCCCAGCTCCGTGGCCAAGGTAACTGACCCAGCGCAAGTTTTTGAATTGGGCGAATCCGCCCCGGCTGGTCATCGTGGTATCTATCAGGATTGCGTCGACCTCCGCTGGCTTCCATTGACCGTCCCAGGTCCTTACGTCAGCTTCGGGATCATGGACGCTGAAGGCCTTATGCCAGGCGTCGGCGTCAGCGCCATAATCGCTGATGAGCAGTGTCGTGCATTTCTTCACGGGGCTTTTTCTCCTTGATGTGATGCGGGCGCCAACTCGAACACCTGCCGATGGCAGTGAACGAAACCTGCATCGCCTACTTCTCTTGACGGAGCCGGAACTTTGTCGCAGGTGCCAACAATCCTCAGAGGGCATCGACTGAAATAGGCGCATGTCTCCCACGAGCCCCCTGTGAGCGGCGCCCTTGCGTCCGTGACACCATCGAGATTTCTGCGCCGGCCAACAATTTTCGAACCGGGCGGTCGCCCTTGCCGGCGTCACGATCCATCCGAAATCCCCGTCGAGGACAAGCTCGCCGCTGCTCCCCGTTGAAGAGCAATGGGAGGACATCGCCCGCTTCGTGCTGCACCAGGCTTATGCCCCGCATCTTTGGCGCTGTCGGCAAGTGCTTGGCATTGCGGAAGATCGTATCGTCAAGACCATCGTAGGCCTTCGGCAACTCGTCGGTCGCGACGATCGCGCTGTCGCTGTCGGTTGCCACGGCGCCAAACACTTTCGGCCGGGCGAGAAGCTGCCGCTGGCCGCCGCCGGCACAGGTCTTAGCGGCGGGGCGGTGTGTTTGGCCTGATCTGCTGCCGCAACCGGTGATATCCACCCAAGGCCATGAGATTGACCGGCCTGCCCGCAGGGCCGGGAAGGCTTAGGAGTGGGAGGAACTTTCGCGGGGCCGACGCTCAAGGGGAAGTTCCAGGGCGCGCCCGTCTTCACCCGGTCGTACGCCTCCGCCTCTCCGCTCCAACCAGCCATCGAAGTCTTGCGCCGATAACGAGTAGCCCATGTCGCAGTCGAGTTCGCGGCCCGTCAGCGTACAAGCCTCGTCCGACAACAAGAACGCCACTAGTCGCGATACCTCCTCGGGCGTAGCGAGCCGCTTCAATGCACCGTTTCGCGCCTCGGATTCGAAAAAGGCTGCTCGATCTTCGAAATTGGGGGTCGCGACTAACCAGGGAGCGACGGAATTGACGCGGACACCGCTGGTGCCGAGCTCGAATGCAAGTGCTCTCGACAAGCCCTCCAGCCCCATTTTGGCTGCCTGATAGTGACTGAGATTGGGGAAAGAGTAACGTGCGGTAATCGATGTAAAAAAGACGACCGCACCGTGACCTTGCTCGACCATCGCCGGGCAAAACGCGCGAGCGGTATTGAAACCCCCGGTCAGGATGACGTCGATCGTGTTCTGCCAATAGGCGGCACTCAGTTCCAGTATCGGCGAAAAAGAGCGGACATTAACGCTATTGACCACAAAGCTTGGTGCTCCGGACCAACCGGAAACGCTCTGCGCGGTCTTCTGCATTGCCGGCAATGAGCGCACGTCCGTGCAAAAACCCCGTGCCTCAGCGCCGGCTTCAGCGAGCCTGTCCAGCGTCTCACGCGGTTCTTCGAGATCGATCGCCGCGATTTTTACGCCATAACGGGATAGTTCGAGGCATACCGCCTGACCGATACCTTGTCCCGCGCCGATTACGGCTGCTGTCTTACCTGCTAAACCTCTCATCGTGTCGCCTCAATCTCGCCAGTTGCGGCTAGGTTTCGTGCAACGGTGAGGCGCATTCAACGCGGATTGAGATTATGAGGGCATGACAATTCTGGTCGAGCCGCGACCGTTGGCGTCAGTCGACCGTTACTTGTTGACCCGATCTCCAGATCCGCGTTACCCCATGGGTTATTTCCTTCTGGCGTTTGGAGCAATCTGATGACAGCCCTACGCTCGATGCTGCCTCCCCTGCACAGCCTGATTGCCTTCGAGGCAGCTGCCCGCAAGATGAATTTCACCAAGGCAGGTTCAGAGCTCAACGTTTCCCAGGCCGCGATCAGCAGGCAAATCCGCGTTCTTGAAGACGACCTCGGAGTGAAACTCTTTCATCGCTCACCGACGGGTCTAAAGCTAAGTCCGGAAGGTTCACGCCTATTCGCAGCGGTAAACGACAGCTTGGTCGATATTGCGGAGGCATGCACCGATCTGAGACGCGTCGTGAAGCCGACCAGTGTCACCATCACGGCAAGCATCTCGTTCTCGATTTTCTGGCTCGCTTCCCTGTTATCGGATTTGCGTGCCCGCTATCCGACGATCGACATACGGCTGGTAATGAACGATCCGTTTGTTTCGCCTGATGTAGGCAATTGCGACATCGCAATCCGCTATGGAACGGGAAACTGGCGGGGATGGCGTGCCTTCCAGCTGTTTGGAGAAGAAATAATTCCGGTTTGTACTCCAGAAATGAAGGAGCGCTTCCGCGGCCAGTTGAACACGCCAACTGACCTCCTCGCCCTGCCGCTTCTTTGGCTGGATATGACCGATCCGGGAGGCCTCGACTGGCGCACCTGGTTTCGCGACCTGGGCATATATGCCGACATCCCGCCGAGTGGCGCGCAGTTCAATAACTATGCGGTAATGATCGAAGTCGCGCGCGCGGGCCACGGTATCTGCCTTGCCCTGCGAAGCCTGGTGCAAAGGTTGCTCGATGCAGGCGCGCTTACTGAAGCCGTCCCGGTTGGGGTGAGAACGCCGCGTGCCTATTATATGGCGTTGCCAGAAGAGCGCATCGAGAGCAGGTCTACCTCGATCGTTGTCTCTTGGTTGAAGGAAGAGGCGGCAAAAAGTGCCAAGGCTATGGAACAGCATTGGTCCCCGAATTTCGAGGGTTAGCTTGGATGGCGGCCCAGCACGTCGACCTGAGTGCGCATCTTTTCTCCCCGGCGGTAGTTTGCATAGTTCTCTAGAAAGAGATCGGCCACCAACCGGGCGTAGTTGGCATCGTTGCCCGAGATATGCGGGGTGAGCAACACATTCGGCAAAGACCAAAGAGCGTGGTCTGGCGGCAGAGGTTCGCGGTCGAAAACGTCAACAGCTGCCCCCCGCATCTTTCCGGTGACGAGCCTTTCAACCAGTGGGTCTTCGGCAACGATGCCACCCCGAGAAATGTTGATGAGCACTGATCGGTCCGGAAGGAGCGCAAGCCGGCGCGCGTTCAACAAGCCGAGCGTTTCTGCCGTTCGTGGAAGGACGACCACTAGAAAATCGGCGTTGGCAAGAACATCGTCCAACTCTTCGATCGCGCGCCATTCGCCCGCTACCGCGCGTCTCGAACGGCTCACTCCGACGACCTTCATTCTGGCGGCCGTTCCCCTGCGTGCGATCTCGCTACCCACTGCCCCGAGACCGACGACACATAGGGTTCGATCCTGGAGCGCTTGGGTATAGCTTGGCTCCCAGCGACGGTGCCTCTGGTTGTTTTGCAGTCGCGGAATGTCCCATTGGAAGTAGCTGATCGTAGCCATCACATAGTCGGCCATCAGCGCGGCATGGATTCCAGCTGCATTCGAAACTGTCAGGCCAGCAAACAACTCCTGTCGGGCAACAAGCGGATCGATGCCGGAGTTGGTCCATTGCAGCCATCTCAACCACGGTGCGTCCTTGATCGCGTCCAAATTAAAATGACCAGCGATCAGAATTTCGGCGTCTCGCAGACCGATGCGAAACGCTTCCTCGTTTTGGTAGGCGGCAACCTCATCGTCGGGCAGTTGCGGCACAAGGTAGTCGACGATGGCTCCCCCGAATTCATGCCAGACCGCGATTTTTCGCATTCAACACCCGAGATCGACCAGCGCAACGTGCTTCCACGACAGAGATGCTTAACGTAGCAAACTGCCGATCGACACTGCAATCCGCGCAAGCTCAGGGCATCAGCGAGCCGCCATTGACGTGCAATGTCTGACCGGTGATCCAGCCGGCCTCGTCGGAGGCGAAGAACAAAACGGCCGGCGCTACATCCTCACCCATTCCCAGACGGCCAAGCACGATGTCGGGACGACTACTCTCCCACCATCCCTTCTTTGCACCAACACGGCCAAGTGGAGTGTCCATGCGGCCTGGCGAGACCACATTCACCGTGATGCCCTTTGGACCGAGTTCACGGGCCAGCGCCTTTGACATGATAGCCACGCCGCCCTTGGCTGCGCCGTAATGCGCATTGGTCTCGAGACCGGCACAGCCAGCCCGGCTCGATGTGATGTTGACGATACGACCGAAGCCCTGATCGCTCATCATGCGCCCAAACACACGGCAGCAAAGAAAGGTGCTCCTCATGTTGAGGCTTATGGAGAGATCCCAATCCTGGTCAGACATCTCGATCAGTGGGACTGGCTTGGTCGGGTACCCGCCGACATTGTTGACCAGGATGTCGACATGGCCGAACAACTCTCTTGCTTGTTTCGCAAGGGCCTCGACAGCTGCCGGGTCCGTCACATCCATGTCGACCATTGTTGCCCTGCCGCCGGCCTCTGTAATGAGACGCAATGTCTCATCAGCCTCGGCGCCGTGCTCGTCGGCAAGGCGTCGGTAGGCGACGAGGACATCCGCGCCCTGTCGCGCAAAGATGCGCGCGATCTCGCGTCCCAGCCCTTGGCTGCCGCCCGTGACGACAGCCTTCTTTCCTTGAAGTGAAAACATCAATGCTCCGGTGTTTTTCTGTGACTACTTCGTTTCTGCGGCGCGAGCACGCGCGCCGAGGAAGTTTACGTCGTCCAAGGCAAGGACAAGTGAAACCAGCGCCCCGATGAAACTGTAGTGGCGAAGGCCCATCACCATGCCAGAGCTCTGGTGGGTGAAGATGGATTCAATCGGGTGGCGTGGCGAGATCTCCTCGAACCACTTTGAGAGGTTGGCGAAATGGCATTCGACATAGGGCTTGCCCGTGTCGACCAGTGCCATCTGAAAGCTGCGGCCATAGGTCGTGAATGTAGCGGGGTTCACCAGATAGGCGTCGGTTTCATCCGCCACCTTGTAGATGTGCGAGACGAGCTCAGCCTCGGATTCCGAGGTGAAGGGATTCACTTTCACACCGAGCTGCCTACCATGCTCACAGACGATCTCCAGCAACTCATCGCTCGACTTGATCGGACCCCACCACGCAGCGCGGCGCTTGCGGGCGTGGATGAGGCTGATCGACCATTCCGTCTTTCCGGTTCTCATGCTGATTCCCGCTCGTTAGGAGGCCAAGGCTCGCAGCACGAGGCGCTGCAGATGGCTGACGCCATGTTCGCTGCTTTCTGTCAGGCCACGATCGATCATGAGCGGACCCTGTGCGTAGCCGCGGCTCTCCAGGCCCTTCTGAACCTCGTGGACGACGGCAGCGTCCTCGACGCCATTGGTGTCGTAGTGCTTTTGGGCCATGTCCAGAATGTCATCGTCGCTGGCACGACCGTCAGTGTACCAGCGGTAGCTGTAGATCGTTTGCCGGCCGTTTATCGGAATGAAGTGCCGGGTGCTCACAATGCCGCCGGGATAACTGACGATGGCAACATTGGGCCAGATGAAGAACGCCCCCATGTTTTGGCCTTGTGCCGGGTCGAACCGGTACATCGAGTCATCTGGCGCGCGGCCCTCGCAGAAATGGCGGATGTAGATTCCCTCGGTGGCGGTGCGGTAAGTATCCAGTTCCAGGACCTTTTCGCGTAAGGCCTTGTGGACCACAAGGCAGTGGTAGCATTCGTTGAAATTCTCAACCGAGACTTTCCAACCGCAGTCATGTTCTATGCGCTTTTCCACCAGGAAACGCAGATCGCCGTGGTTAGGGACAAAAGCTGCGATCTGTTTGTCGAGATCGCCGGTAAGATCCCGCAACGATTTTGCCTCTCGATCGAGATTGACGAATATGAACCCGCAGAAGATTTCGACGCGGACATTGGATAGCCGCACCTTGGCTCGGTCAAATCCCTCAACGTGCTTATAGTTTGGCGCGTTTCGCAACGTGCCATCGAGATTGTAGCTCCAGGCGTGGTAAGCACACGTCATGAGCCGACCGCAATTGCCATCCCCACGCACCAAGGTATGGGCGCGATGGACGCAAACGTTGTAGAAGGCCCGGATCTCATCGTCTTGGCCGCGCACGATAATGATCTCCTGATCAAT
This sequence comes from Mesorhizobium sp. M1329, assembly GCF_040318035.1. NCBI lineage: Bacteria > Pseudomonadati > Pseudomonadota > Alphaproteobacteria > Hyphomicrobiales > Phyllobacteriaceae > Mesorhizobium > Mesorhizobium sp. M1329. The sequence goes on from NZ_JAMYLN010000006.1 coordinate 160,222, forward strand.
TATCTTGCGCGTGATGTAGTCACCTGAGTTCGGAATCTCACTGCCGTGGGCAATGAATTGCCAGTTGCGAAAGAAGATCTTTTCTTTCTCAAGCTCAAAAATTTCTGGATCGGTGTAATATTTTGCATCAAGGCTGAAAGTCAGACCGTCGCGCTGGTCGAGATCACACGAGAGAGGATTGCTGTCCATCTGGGAGGCCTGTTTCGATTGCAATGAGGTTTCTTTGAAGGCACTCTGGCCGACTCGCCGGGGCAAATCTCGCTACCTGCGTGCACTGTGCAGGCAGAGCCGTCAGCAGGCGACCTCCATTTTTGTTATGCCTCCATATCGTGAATGATGATTGCCTGCTTGCTCGTGGCGGCCCCACCTTGCGTCGACTGTCCGCCCTTCATCCGCTGTCGGACATTCGGCCGGAACAGTACCAGTCGGGAGGTGGTCGATGAGCCATGAGATGTCGCGCGCCATTGTGGCAACAGGCGATAACATCGAGGCGGACGAGATGCGCGCCGCGATGGAGCAGGATGCGAAGCAGGATGGCCTGCGACTGTTTCAGATGCGCTCTCAACTGCCTTCAAAGGGTCGCGTCGACAACCTGCTGGCGGCGACGGACCGCATGTGGGTAGTGCTGAAGGCTTATGCCTCGGCCGGCGAGAACCATCTTCACGCACATCCCAACGAGGATCACATCTTCGTCGTACTGCAAGGGGAAGCGGAGTTCTTTGGCGCGGATGGCGTTGGAAGTATCGCCAAAAAGCACTGGGGTGTGATGCTGCCACGCGGCGCTTTCTATCGCTTCCGAGCCACCAGTGAGGAGCAGCTGGTTATGCTGCGTGTCGGAGCTCAGACCCGCGACGACGTCGATCCACTGGAATTCATCGATGTCGACGGGCGTTCACTGACAAACGATCCGAAGGCGAACTACCGTGCTCCGACCGTATTCGCGCCGGGACAGTTCTTTGAATAATTCCTCGGCGCCGAACTCGAAACCAAAAAAACTCGCACGATAAGAGGAATAAAATGAGCGACCAGCATCCGTATGTTTCCAAGGCGGCCTCTTTATTGTCCGAGGGGCGCGCGACGCGGCGAGAATTCCTGCGAACCGTAACGTTGCTCGGTACGGCGGCAGCCACCGCCTATGCGATGGCCGACAATATCCTGCCGGAGGCGCGAGCACAGGAATCCCAACCGACTTTCAAGCCGGGTGGTGAGGTCAAGCTTGGAATGCGCGTCGACGACGTGACCAAGCCCTTTCAGGTCGACAGCGCCCAGAAAAGCAACATCATCCGTCAAACGCTTGATCATCTGACACGAACTGGCGCGGACAACATCACCCGCCCGCACATCGTCACCAATTGGGACGTCAGCGAAGACCTCAAGACCTGGACGCTCAAGCTGCGGGATGACGTCACCTTCAACTCCGGCCGGAAGTTCACCGCAGAAGACGTGGTCTGGAATCTCAAGTTCGCCCTCGACGACGTCAACGGTTCCTCGAGCATCGGCCTGTTCAAGTCCTACATGCTGAACGAGGAGAAATCCGGCGACAAGAAGAAACTCACCTTGTGGGACGCCAATGCGATCGAAAAGGTCGATGACTTCACTGTACGTCTGAACCTGAAAACACCTCAACTGGCGGTTCCGGAACATCTTTTCCACACGGCGCTGCCTATGATGGATCCTGAAAGCAACGGCAATTTCGGCGTCGGCGCAAATGGTACCGGGGCTTTCGAAGTGGTCGAGTTCCAACCACGCGACCGCATAGTATACAAAGCGCGCGCCAATCATTGGGGCAAGAAGCCGACGCTTGAGACTTTCGCCTTCTTCGACCTCGGCGACAACGCAAACACGGCCATTGCCGCGCTTTCGTCAAAGCAGATCGATGGCTTGTACGAGGCCGATGCCTCCCAAGTGGATGTATTGGGCAAATTTCCCGACTTGAAGTACTACGAGATCGCCACTTCCACGACGGGCGTCATTCGAGGCAAGTGTGACACCAAGCCGTTCGATGACCCGCGAGTCCGCAAGGCGCTCCGGCTGGCGACGGACTCAGACGCTATCCTGCAGCTGTCTCTGCGTGGCCGCGGCAAAGTTGGGGAACACCATCACGTTGCGCCCGTGAATCCAGAATACGCACCCTTGGCGCCGATGAAGCGTGACGTCTCGGAGGCCAAGCGCCTCCTTGCTGAGGCGGGTTATGCCAATGGGCTCGATCTGGAACTCAACGTTCCGGCTGACTACGCGTACCTGCTCAACATGGCCCAAGGCATTGTCCCCCAGTGGGCGGAAGCTAACGTCCGCGTGCAGCTGAAGGTTCTGCCTGGCGCGCAGTATTGGGAGGTTTGGGACAAGGTGCCCTTTGGCGTCACCCGCTGGTCGCACCGTCCACTGGCCATCATGCTGATGGCGCTTGCTTACCGCACCGGCACGCCATGGAACGAGTCGTCCTACTCGAATCCCAAGCTAGATGAACTGCTCGGCAAGGCTGAAAGCACCGTCGACATAGAGCAGCGGCGCGCTGTTATGAAAGACATCGAGCTCCTGATGCAGGAGGACGGACCCATTGTGCAGCCCATATGGAAGGCGAATTATACCTATCTCAGGTCCAATATCGGCGGGTTTCAGATGCATCCGTCGGGCTACATTTTTGGCGAAGAGCTGGGCCTCGTCTGAGGAAGGAACAGTATTGTGCTGGTGAGCTTTCTTGAGAATGGCGTCGAAAAGGCCGGCTACTTATCCAACACTGGCGTGACGGCTTTGACAGCGATCAATGAGGGATTGCCAATAACGATGCTCGAACTGGTAAACTCGGGTCGCCTTGACGAGGCGGCCCGGATGGCAAAAGCCTATGAGGGCCCGGCGGCCCCGGTCGATTCCGTGAGGCTTTTGCCTCCGCTGCCCCGTCCAGGCAAGATCGTTTGCTTCGGGCTCAATTATGTCGATCATGCCACCGAAAGCGGATTCGAGAAACCGGACTATCCGAGCCTGTTCCTGCGCTCCTCGACCTCACTGACTGCGCCAGGCGGCACACTGACGCGGCCAAGAGCCTCTGACAAACTCGACTATGAAGGTGAACTCGTTGCCGTGATTGGCCGCCGCGGCCGGCACATTTCCATGGAAGAGGCCGCGGACTTTGTCTGCGCCTATTCATGTTTCAACGATGGCAGCGTTCGCGATTTCCAGCTTCGCACCACGCAGTGGACCGTCGGCAAGAACTTCGATGGCACCGGGGGCTTCGGGCCTGGTCTTGTACCGGCCTCGGAGCTGCCGCGGCTAGCGCGAGGATTGAAACTACAAACTCGCGTCAACGGTGCGCTGATGCAGTCGGCCAATACCGATGACATGATCTTCCCGGTGGCCGAGGCTGTCGCCATAGTTTCGCAGGCGATGACCCTGGAACCAGGCGACATTCTCGTTCTTGGTACGCCGAGCGGCGTTGGCCAGTCGCGCAATCCGCCAGTATTCCTGGAGCATGGCGACGTCGTCGAGGTTGAGATCGAGCAGGTCGGCTTACTGCGCAACACGGTCGTCGACGAGGAAGTCCAAGACTCCCTCCGCGAGGTGGCTTAGTGAATCCGGCGGCGCGACTGGCCACACGCCTCGCAGGCGCACTGGCCACAATGCTGGCTGCCTCATTGCTGGTGTTCGTCCTGCTGGAATATTCCTCGACCAGCGTCGCCGCAAAGATTCTCGGGCCTTACTCGAGCGAAAGCTCGCGGCAGATGCTGAGCGAAAAGCTCGGACTCAGCGATCCCGTGCTCGTTCGCTACGTTCGATGGATTGGCGTTGTCGCGGGCCTTCGCGAGGATCCCGTTGTTACGTCGGGGCTGACCGGCGCTCCGATCGCAAACGCTCGCTATTTCGGCAACTTCGGATACTCGCAACTCTACAAAAAGCCGGTTGTGGATGTGGTCCTGCCAGCCCTCAAGAACACAGCGCTTCTGGCAACGATCGCGTTCCTCGGCATCGCGCTGCTGGGCATGCTGTTCGGGATATTGTGCGGTGCCTACGAAGGATCGGCAGTCGATCGCTCGCTCTCGCTGGTGGCATCTGTCGCCGCATCGGTGCCAGAATATGCATCAGCCGTGATCCTGATGTTTGTTTTTGTAGTGACCTATCAGGTGCTGCCTGGCGCGAGCAACCTGGACACGACGTCCGGCTGGTCGGTGAGTTCACAGCTGATCCTGCCGGCGGCCGTGTTGATCATCTACGATTTCGGATACGTGGCGCGCACCGTCCGCACGTCGATGACGAATGTCATGCGATCGCCCTACATCAAAGCCGCAATCTTAAAGGGCCTCCCCTTTGGTCGAGTGGTCTTCGTGCATGCGCTCAAGAACGCCATGGTCACGCCATTCACAGTGATCTTGCTGCAGATCGGCTGGCTGGTGTCTGGCGTTGTGGTCACCGAAGTGGTGTTCGGTTATCCAGGCTTCGGCCGCGTGCTTCTGGAAGCGTCGCTCTCTGGCGATATCGCACTGGTCGAAGCCTGCACGCTGATCTCGCTCGCCGTGGTCATACTGACGCAAATTGCCAGCGACCTGGGCTACATGATCCTCAATCCCGAAATGAGGGCGCGAGTATGAGCGATCAGACGCATCCACTTTTGGCACCGGCACGTCATACAAGGCGGCCGGTTGTCATTGGACGATTTGTTCGAGCCGCCTCGAACAGTCCCTTGCTTCGATCGCCGCTATTCTACGTTGGCTGCGTTCCGGTGGTCTTCTGGTGCCTTGTCGCAATACTTGCGCCGCTGCTTACCGGGTATGATCCGAACGCGCAGGACATCGCAGCTTTGTCCCAGCCAGAACCATCTGCATTGCACCTTCTGGGCGCCGACCAACTTGGCCGTGACGTGTGGGCGCGCATCGCATTCGGCGCCCGCTCTGTCCTAACAATTGCTCCGCTGTCGCTTCTGTCATCATACGCGTTCGGGATAGTGCTTGGGCTCGCTTCCGGCTATTCGAACCTGATCGATCGCATCGTCACGAAGCTGTGCGATGTCATGTTGGCTTTCCCGGTCATTGTTCTGTATGTCGTTTTGATCACAGCGATTGGCCCTTCGTTCTCGAACATAATCGTCGCCGTCACCGTCAGCACGTCACCAGCGATCGCCCGCATCGTCAGGGGCATGGTCTTCGACCTCAAGGATAGGGAGTTTGTGGATGCGGCTCGCATCCGCAATGAGAGCAGTTTCTACATCATGTTTTTCGAGCTGCTGCCAAACATGATCGTACCCCTGTTGGTCGATTTTTGCCTACGGATGGGCTACACGATCATCAAGATCGGCTCACTTGGCTTCCTGGGACTTGGGTTGCCGCCACCCGACCCCGATTGGGGCGGGATGGTCAAGGAAGGCGTGGCCTTCATGCTGGTCTGGCCTCACATCAGCCTCATGCCCTGCTTGGCGATCGCCTCCTTGGTAATCGGTTTCAACCTGGTCGCGGATGCTGTGGCGTCTGTTGCGCGACGAGCCTGATCACGTGACAACCGGCTGGCCAGAAAAAGGAGCAAGCCAAATGGATACTGCCGGCTCCGTGCTTGATGTTGAAGCCTTGACGGTCACCTATGGCAAGGGGCGTCGGGCCATCGAAGCAGTCTCCGACGTATCGCTGTCAATTGGATCTGGGGAGGCGCTGGGACTCGTCGGTGAGTCAGGCTGCGGAAAATCGACTTTTGCAATGAGCGTGATGGGCCATCTGACCGGCGGCGCGCGGATAGTCTCTGGAAGCGTGCGAGTGTGCGGCATTCCCGTCAACGGGCTCGGCAATTCGGCTCTACGGGAACTACGGGCAAACAAGCTTGCCATGATCCACCAGGATCCAATGGCTTCGCTGAACCCTCGACTACGCATCGGAGGGCAGTTGCGCGAGATCGCGGCGTTATCTTCGCTGTCAAACGGTGAGCGGGAAGCGCGTATAACACAGACGCTACAATCGGTAAGACTGGCTGACGCGGACCGGATCCTAAGCAGTTATCCTTTTCAGCTGTCCGGCGGTCAGAAGCAACGGATCGGCATCGCAATGGCGTTGCTCGCCCGACCTGCGCTGATGCTGCTCGACGAGCCGACCACGGCGTTGGACGTATCGGTCCAAGCGGAGATTGTCGATCTTATAGCGGATATCCGAAGCAGTAGCCGAATGGGTATGTTGTTCATCTCGCACGATTTGCCACTTGTGGCTCAAGTGTGCTCTCGCATAGGAGTCATGTACAAGGGAGAGCTGGTCGAGATCGGGGCAACCGATGAGATCATGCGTGAACCCTCGCATCCCTATTCGCGAGCGCTCCTGGCTTGCACCCCTCGCATCGCCGAAAGGGGCCGGCGCGCCGTACTAACTGGAATCGAGGCACCTTCCGAAGCAGGCGAAGCACCCCTCGAGGGCTGCCGGTTTGCAGACCGGTGTTCGAATGTGCGCGCCGACCGCTGCTTGGGGAAACATCCGCAGTTGCGAGCGCTAAACAATCGGCAACCCGATGACATGGTCCGTTGTCACTTCCCGATGACGGAGCAAGCTGAGGTTCCCCTGCAAGATGCTGCGCGACACGATCCAGTTCCAACAGCCGTGCCTGCGCCGCTGTTGGAAGCCGAGCACCTGACCCGCTTGTTTCCTCGTCGCGCGGTCTCAGGAAACCCGCAAGCAATCCGCGCCAATGACGACATCTCCTTCCAAATGCACCGCGGTCGCACCTTGGCGGTTATTGGAGAGTCCGGATCAGGAAAATCGACGCTGGCGCGCCTGGTTATCGGCCTAGACCGGCCAAGCAGCGGCGATATCCGCTTCGAAGGCGCCAGGCTGGAACCGAGTGGCCGGCCAGACGAGGTCGCGGCGGCCATGCAGATGGTGTTCCAGAACCCGGGTGGCACGCTCAATCCCGCTCGCACTGTCGGAACAGGACTGCGTCGTGCCATCCGTAAGCTAACGGACTTGAAGTCTGCGTCCGCAATCGATCAACGGGCACGAGATTTGATGCACGCAGTACAACTTGATCCTGCTTTGCTGGATCGTTACCCGGCCGAACTCTCGGGCGGCCAGAAACAACGGGTCGCAATAGCGCGTGCTTTCGCGGGATCGCCCGCGCTGGTCATTGCCGACGAAGCCGTCTCGGCCCTAGACGTTTCGGTCCAAGCATCCATCCTGCAACTGTTGAAGCGTCTGCAGGCGCAATGGGGTACCGCGATTCTTTTCATTTCCCACGATCTGGCGGTTGTGCATGCATTCGCTGATGAAGTCATGATCGTGTATCGGGGCAAAGTCGTGCACCACGGGCATGTCGATGACGTCTACCACGGTCCGCTCCACCCCTACACGGAACGACTACTGAACGCCGCCTTGCGAAGCGAAAAGCCGATCCTTGAGGCGACGGCGTCCGACGAGAATAAGCCTGTCGCGTCTAGCCAGGGATGCGTCTATGCCCAAAAATGTCATCGTCGTCTCGGTGATATCTGCCTCAGCGCGGAGCCTCCAGAGCGCCGGACGCGGGAGGCAATGCTCCGCTGCCATATCCCGCTGGAACAACTTGGCCATCTGTCACCTTGGCAGCGCGCCATGCCGAAAGCATGCGCAACCTCCCAACCAGCCGCCCATTGACGGCACCGAAATGGTTCAACCTTCCGCCACGAGAGAAGGACATTCGGCCCGAATTCTGAGGCTTGCCTGTCGCGCGATCGCGCGTGCAGGGCTGGTAACCGCCTTTGGCCATTGTAGTGTACGATTGGACGCGGACCATCTTCTCGTGGGTCCGCCCAAGGCGCCGGGGCGCACAGAAGTCGGCGAAGCCTGCACGATCGTGCAGATCAACGCTCCGTTGCCGCCTGGGGTACTCGGCGAGGTACGGGTCCACCAGCAGATCTATCGGCGGCGACCAGACGTAAGCGGTGTCTGCCGATTCTACGCGCCGAGTCTGATGCCATTGTCGCTGATGGGCAAGGTGCCTGCAGCGCGCGACGTGTTCAGCGCCTATTTCGCCCCCTCGCCTCCGCTGTGGGTCGACACCCGTCTTCTTCGCCAAGACGAATTGGCAGCCGGTGTCGCTGAAATGATGGGCGCGGCGCGTGGCATCGTGTTGCGTGGGAATGGCGCGGTGACCGCAGGGTCCAGTTTGCCGGAAGCGGTCGCGCTGGCATGGATGCTGGACCAGGCAGCGCGTGTGGAACTTTCATTGCTTCAGGCCGGTCAATCAGAAACCGCGCTACGCCTTGACCCGGCCCAGGCCGCCGATCTTGGGCAGTTCTCTGGGCGCGAAGTCGAGCGGCTGTGGGACATGCTCACCGCCGGCGACCAAGAGGCGGACGAATTGACTGCGGCCTCTCGTTAGCGGCGTGCCGAACAACTCGGCTTATGCTGCTGCCTCATACGCCTTACCTGCAATCCGGCCCGCGGCAAGGTGATCGCGATTTTTCCGTGCCTGCATGGGAGACATGCCATTTGCTTCTCGATAGCACTTCGAAAAATGCGAAGCGGATAGGAACCCGCAGGAAACAGCGATGCCGACAATCGGTATCTGCGACTGCATCAACAGAAGCTTTGCCCGTTCCAGTCGCAATTCACGATAGTAGCGCACTGGCGAACAACCGATGTGGTTGCGAAACAGTCGCTCCACCTGGCGGCGTGAGAGGTTTACGCGCAACGCGAGGTGATCTACCGACAACGGCTCAGCCAGGTTCAGTTCCATTTGTTCCACCACGGTAACAACCGTTTCGTTGACCATTCCGGGTCGGTTGGCCAACGGTACGCGCTGGCGCTCGGTGGGGAGTCTTGCCCGTTCGACCAATGCCTGATCGCAAACGCGCGCTACGATCTGCTCGCCAAAGTCGCTACCGACGATCTGTAGCATCATGTGAAAAGCAGCCATGCCGCCAGGGCATGTCCAGACGTCGCCGTCTTCCTGAAAAATGGTGTGGCTCGGAAATGTCGTCATGAATTGCTCACTGAAACCGGGCAGCTTTTCCCAGTGGATGGCGCATTTCTTCCGATCCAGCAGTCCCGCTTTGGCAAGCATATAGCTGCCGGATCCAAAAGCACCCACAGCAATTCTGCGAAGTCTACATTCGCGCAGCCAAGCTTCGAGAGCCCGATCGGAAGGATTCTCCAAAGTTCGCCCCGCGCAAACAATGGCCATCGCTGGTCGTTCGGAATTGAGAAGGCACTTCCGCTCTGCGGCTAGATCGCTGGCAACCGATATGTCGACCCCACAGCTTGATCGCACAGAGCCGCCATCCCGGGAAGCGACGCGCCAGTCATATGCCCGATATCCAACAGCCGCGTTGGCAAGCCGCAGGGCATCAACTGCCGAAGAAAATGCGATCAAGGGAAAGTCTTGAGCAAGGTAGAATACAAAGGAAATCGGTTTCGCAGCGGGCCTGGCGCTCGAAGGCGCGGAGACACTCGTTCGTCTTGTCTTCACCATCAGCTGATCCTCACTGAGTTTTGCGCTTCACTATCAAATACACAGCCCCGCTAAAGACGAACATTTGCGACGTGCGCATATCAGTAATGGACAGGCGCGCAGATTGTGCTGGACGCATCTGGAGACATTCCGGGGAGCGGCCAATGATGGGCTGAGCTCAGTCAACCGTCGGGCTCGTGCAAAGCTCATTGCCAGGTCGAACAACACCTTCGCGAGAGCAAACCTAGATATCTACCACCAAGCGGCCCCTGATCTTGCCTTCGACGATGTCGCGCGCGGCATCGATGATGCCGTCGAAGCCGATGCTCTGCGATAGGGCCGATAGTTTCTTGAGGTCGAGATCGACGCCGATGCGGCGCCATGCCTCCAGGCGGACCGCCTTTGGCGCCATCACCGAATCGATGCCGAGCAGACTAACGCCGCGCAGGATGAACGGGGCGACGCTTGCCGGCAGGTCCATGCCGCCGGCCAGACCGCAGGCGGCGACCGCTCCACCATAGGAGGCCATCGACAGCACATTGGCCAGCGTGTGGCTGCCTACCGCGTCGACACCGCCGGCCCAGCGTTCCTTGGCGAGCGGTTTTGCCGGCTGGGCAAGCTCGTCGCGCGAAATCACCTCAGCGGCACCCAGGTCGATCAGATAGGGGCTTTCGGCGCTGCGGCCGGTCGAGGCAATAACATGATAGCCGAGGCTGGACAGGATCGAGACGGCGACCGAGCCGACACCGCCGGCGGCCCCCGTCACCACCACCGGGCCGCGATCGGGCACGATGCCATGCCGCTCAAGCGCGATGACGCAAAGCATGGCCGTGTAGCCGGCCGTGCCGACCGCCATGGCGTCATGCGGGCTCATGCCGTCCGGCAACGGCACCAGCCAGTCGCCCTTGACGCGGGCACGTCCGGCATAGGCGCCGAAATGCGTTTCGCCGACGCCCCAGCCGTTCAATATGACCTTGTCACCCTTGCGCCAGTCGGCGTGGGAAGACGAGATGACGGTACCGGCAAAGTCGATGCCCGGCACCAGCGGCCAGCGGCGGATCACCGGCGCCTTGCCTGTTATGGCCAGCCCATCCTTGTAGTTCACCGTCGTCGCCTCGACGGCGACCGTGACATCGCCTTCCATCAGGTCGGCTTCGGTCAGGTCGGTCACGGCGACCGATTGTTTCTTTTCGGCGTCGCGCGAGATGAGGATGGCTTTGAAGGTTTCGGACATGCTCTCTCCTGGAGGGACACGAAAATCCCGATGATCATGGGGCTACATTATGCAAACCACGTGTCGTCCGCGGTCTTGAACAAGATGTCATCGATGGCTTTGTCAGATAAACTAAGCTTACCCGACGTAATGAAGTCCAGCGCGGCTGTATAGCCGTCGCGACCGCCGCAAACAGGCCAATTAGACCCCCACATCAGCCGCTCTGTGCCGAAGCGTTCGATGAGTTCGCGCGTGGGCTCGATCAACGGCTCGAACGGCTCCTTCGCGAACTGGGAAAGACCGGAGAGCACAATTCGCACGTTGGAAATCGATGACAGGTCGCACGCCAGGCGGAATTTGCTGAAAGCCTCGACGCTATGAGCAATACCGTAGTGCGAAACCACAATTCGCCTCTTTGGGTTTGAGGTGGCAAGATCGGCGATCTTCGCACGCACCGCGGGAACCCCGTCGTCATCGATATAGACAAGGAGTTCCATCCCGCGCTCCAGAATGTCCCGGCACATGGCAGGCGCGCCAAGCAGCATGGGTTGGTCTACTCTGACCCCTTTCCAGCCAGCGCTGGCAGCAAGCGTATCCAGGGCAACCGACCAATCGCCGTTCGGATTCAAAAGTGCGACCCCGGCAAAGCGTGTGAGATTCTCGGCTAGGGCCTTGCCTATATAGCTGTTGTTAAACTCGCCCATATGCTGAACAAGGACGGCCCTGCTCACTCCAGCTGCGTCAAGCATAGAGATGACATCTTGTAGCGGGCGATACTTCGTCTCCCCGCAATGGCAATAGCTGTCGGTCGTCATCTGATTATTCGGCTACCCGGCGGCGTCACGCCAAGCCAAAGCAGCCTTGAGGCCTTCCGTCTGGTAAATTCTCTGAAACTCGGCGCGTTTCGGGGTGCTGGCTGTTTCAATTGAAACCTCGATTTCAAGCGCGTGCAGCAAAGCCTCCTGCATGCCCATGGCGTTCAATGAGCCGTTGATCGCCCGTTTGGTCATGGCTACGGCATGAGTATCCGCCTGCTTGATGGTCCTGGCCAGCGACCTGGCCTCTTCCTCCAGTGCATCGTCGGGCACAAGGCGGTTGATGATGCCCAGCGACAACGCACGCTCTCCTGTGATTGTGTCGTCGCCGCTCAACAGCAGTTCCTTGGCGGCCTTTGCTCCAGTCAGCCAGGGAAGGAGCATGGCGAGAATGCCTGAGCCGAAACGAACCTCCGGCTCCCCCATTCTGCATGAGGCTGATGCTATAGTGATGTCGCAGGACAGAGCGAGTTCGAACCCTCCACCGATGCAATGACCCTGAACCGCGGCTATTGTTGGTTTCGAGGAGTTCCAGAAGTTCATGATCATCCGGAACTTCCGTTCCAGATTGCGCCTTTTCTTTTCAGGGTCCACATGACCCGATTCGATCTCTTTCAAATCAAACCCGGCGCTGAACGACCTTCCTCGGCCGGCGAGGATGATGACTTTTGCGGCAGAGTCGGCTTCGGCGTGGAGGATGGCTTCCTCAAGCTCAGTCACCATCTGCAGGTTTATGGCATTCAGCTTTGCGGGGCGGTTGAGCCGGATAGCCGCGATACCGTCCTGGACGTCATACTCGATCGTTGAAAAATCGCCCATGGAATATCGACCCAAAACCTCTGGAATATGCGTGTTGGGCAGCATAGTCGATGCTGCCCACCGTCTTGCTCAGCTGCCCTGATATTCGGGCTTGAACTTGTCAACGTTGGTCTTGTCGATGAAGAGGCCCACCGGGCTCAACGCCTTTGGTGTATAGATGGCCGCCTCGCCTGGCAGCGGCTTGCCGTTTACGGCAGCCTCCAAATTCTTGATGTTGAACTGGGCGCTCGATGTCGGCATCCAGATCAGCGACGAATACCATGTGCCGTCCTTGATGCCTTGTGCCGCAATTTCCGAGCCACCGTTGCCGACAAGCTTGACGCCGCCTTCGCCAAGAGTGAGGCCCGACGCCTTGGCGGCCTTGACGGCACCAGCGATCATCGTGTCAGAGGTGGAAAACACGACATTGGCGTCGGGGTTCGCGAGGAAGGCATCGCGCATTGTTTTGAACGCAGTATCTGCGAGGTAATTTCCTTCAACCATCGAGACAATCTCAATGTTCGAATGATCCTTGAGGACCTCTTCAACGCCAGTCCGAACGCCGCTGTCGTAGCCGAAGGAAAATTTGCCGGCCAGATAGATGGCCTTGCATGGATTGATATCTTTGCAGGCCTGAACCACGTTCTCTCCGATCGACCGGCCATCGTGATAGGGTGGATTGGTCGCGGAACTGACCACTCCCGGGACCTGAATCTTTTCGGTCTTAAGATCCGTGCCGACGACCGTCGTGTCGATCGCGACCTTGATTCCGGCATCGGACGCAGCTTTGACGAAAGGCACTACCCCACCACCGTCGAATGGAACGATCATGAAGGCGTTGAAACGCGTCGATACCGTCGCATCCTGAATCTGCCTCGCCTGCTGTTGAGCATCCGAGCCGGCGTCAAACACCTCCACCGTACCGCCGCCGTCCTTGACGATCGACTGCGTGGAGGCAATCGTCTGGGCATAGTATGCATTTTTGAAGGGTACGAAGAGGGCGAGCTTCAGTTGTTCGCTGAGCGCCGCGCTGGTCATCGACATCGTAAGCGCGATGCCGCCGACCAGCCGAATGACTTCTTTGGACATTCTACGACCTGATTTATTCATTGTTCCGCTCCTTGATACTTATTCAGTTCGTTAACTGCGTTTCGGTTTAACCTTCATTTTTGATTTGCGCTCTACCGCTTGGGTGCGGTCAAAAATCCATATTGTCCTCCATCTATTGTGATTAATCTTTGCGGGTCATGACGATGTTGGCTTGATTGTCGACTTTGCATTTCCATCCGAATGGAACGAACAACGTCGTGTCGATCTGATCGACAATGCAAAGGCCTTCGAACTCTTGGCCAATGACCAGTGTCTCACGATCATAGATCGGCGCTTCCACATAGCGATCGGATGCGTGGTCATAGACCTTGCGCCTCGATGCCGGCGGACCAGCGACACCCGTCTGTATACTCGGTAGCCAGCGCGTCGGATCTGCCTGCGGGCCGATGGCGGTCACGCGTAGGTTGACAACCTCGTGACGAGCATTGGGAATGCGAATCCCGTAGAGGCGCTCGTGCTCGGTATCGAAGGCGGCGGCGACGACTTCGGACGAGATTTCGCCGGCAGGCACCGGGACGCTGATCTCCCAATTCTGACCCTCATATCGCATGTCGAGCAACCGGATGAGTGTTGGCTTGCCGCCAAAACCCTCGCCTTCAAGGTTGTGCAGCGCTTCCCCGACCATCTCGTCGAAGACTGCATTGAGCTGGCCGAGATCTCCTCGTTCAAGCACCAATGGCCATGATCGGACGCTGTCGAAGCGCAAATCGGCCAAGAGCAACCCGGAGGCGCTAAGTAGGCCCGGCCGCGGCGGCACAATGACCGTCCTCATTCCGAGTACCTCGGCAAGCGGCGCGACATGCAGCGGCCCGGCGCCGCCCGCCGCGATCATGGCAAAGGCTCTCGGATCGATACCCTGCTGAGCACTTATCGCCCGCACCTCGTGCACGATATTGTTGATGCAGATGTCGATTATGCCTTTGGCAACCTTCTCGACCTCCAGACCAAGAGGCTCCGCGACCTGCTGGATCGCCTTTACGCTCTTGTCGCGATCGAGCCTTACCGATCCACCCAACGCCGCTTCTGTGCCCAAGCGGCCAAGTAAAAGGTTGGCGTCCGTGACGGTTGGCTTTGTGCCGCCGCGACTGTAGCAGGCAGGTCCCGGGTCCGCCCCGGCGCTTTGCGGTCCGACCTTCAGTGCGCCGCCGGCATCGATCCAGCTAATGCTGCCGCCGCCGGCGCCGAGGGTCCGAATGTCAATAGTCGGAATGAGAACCGGAATGCCTACATCGATTTCACCTTCGGTACGGTAGGCAAGCTCATTGTCTCGCACGAGCGATAGATCGAAGCTTGTACCGCCCATGTCCGTGGTAATGACATTGTCATAGCCCGCGCTCTTCCCGATGAACTTTCCCGCTAATGCTGCCGCGGCCGGGCCGCTGAGAAAGGTGTGGATCGGATAGTTCTTGGCGGTCCGGGAGGTCATCAGGCCGCCATTGCTTTTCATGATGAAAAGATCGCGGTCCAACCCTCCTGCCGCCAGCTTGTCTTCCAAAGCGGTGAAGTACCGGGCCATCACGGGCTTGATGTAGGCGTCGCCTGCGGTAGTGGACGTTCTCTCATACTCTCGCCACTGAGGCAGCAAGTCCGAGGACGTGGAGATGGAGAGGGCGGGGAACTTCTTGGCCGCTATCTCGGCGATGCGGCGTTCGTGTACCGGATTGGCGTAGCTGAACAGCAGGCAAACCGCGACGGAGTCGCAGCCTTGCTCTGACAGAAACTCGAGCGCAGCCTCTACTTCAGCTTCATCCAGTGGATCAACAATAGATCCGTCAGGGGCGATACGCTCCGATACCTCACACCGTAGCTCCCTTGGAACCAAGGGCGCAGGCGCAGTCCAGCGCAGGTTAAAGTAGTCGGTCATAGGCTTGATGCCGCGACCGATTTCCAGGGTGTCGCGAAAGCCTGACGTCGTGATGAGCCCGGCCCGCGCCCCGCGGCGCTCGATCATCGTGTTGGTTCCAACAGTGGTTCCGTGGACAGCCTTTTCCAGCGTGCCAGGCGCAACCGAAGCCTCCTCCAAGCCCTTCAGGAATGCCTCAGCAGGCGCTCTTGGCGTGCTTGGCCGCTTGTGAATGCGGACCGAGCCCCGCTCCGCGATGATGAAATCGGTGAATGTGCCGCCGATGTCGACGCCGATCATTGTCATGTCAAAAACCCTTCAAACTCAAATCTTGCCTGCAGGCCGGCCGTACTTGGCGGCAATCGCTTCCACCTGCGGCTTGGCCATTCGATAAGATTCGATGGCTTTGGCTGGCGTGATGTAGCCGGCGATCAGATCACGCTCGATCAGGGCCGGATCACGATCAGCGACGTTTCCGTAGCCGGCACCCCCGGGCGAGCAGACGCGCAGCCGATCGCCACGGCGTAGTCTCAATGCGCTGAACTGTGTGAGGCAAACAATATGAGCTCCCAGTTCCAGGGGGGTGTATTCCTTGCCATCACGCAGCACCCTGATTGTTGTGATCTGCCCTCCTTCACCGCCATTGAAGCCAGCGGGGGCCGACACACCACGCCACGACACACTGTTGAGCTGGAAATCATCCACAAGGATTTCGTATTCGGTCGCGACTCCGAGGCCGCCACGGAATTCCCCTGCCCCGCTATCCGGGCGCAGCTCGCGCTTTCGTACACGCCAAGGATAGTGGGTCTCCAGCACTTCGGCAGGGAACGTCTTGCTCCCAACACCTACCCAGGCCATAACGGCCGTCGTTCCATCCCGTTCGCGAAGCCCCCCCCAGCCCGATCCTTCCCAGGTAATAAAGGTATAAGGTTCGCCATGTTCGTCGCGGCCGCCGCCTGTAAGCTGGGTGGTCGAGCTTCCACCTGGTGCAGGCGCCCTGTCAGGAATTGCCTTGCGTAAAGCGTCGAGAACACCCTCGACCAGCGCGTTGTGGCTTTCAGACTGTCCGCCGCTGAGAGGGGCAGGATGCATGCAATTGACAATGCTGCCACGCGGCAGAATGGCGTGTAGCGGTGCGAATGTGCCCTGGTTGTGGTTCAGGTACGGATCAACAACGTTGAAAACCGCGTTGGCGCTAGCGGAATAGGCGACCCCGTAGGGGCTGTTCACCGGTCCCCTGGCTTGTCGGTCGCTGCCGCGGTAATCAAAGATGATGTCCTCATCGAGCACAATCAGCGACAGGCGAACGACGGTGGGATCGGTGGTTACGCCATCATAATCGAAGCGAACCGTGCCTTCGTAAATCCCGTTGGGTATGCTGCGTATGCTGGCTCGCATGCGCCGTTCGGCGTAGCGCCGGACTTCGTCACAGAGTTCCTGAAAGCGCTTGCGGCCATGCTGCTCCACCAGCTCAAGAACGCGACGCTCGCCGATGCGCGTGCTGGCGTACATGGCCATCGCGTCGCCATAGGATTTCAACGGGGTGCGGACATTCGCGAGCATTACCTCCCACAGTTCGGGATCTTCCTTCCCAGCCTTGATGAACTTGACGGGAGGGATAATGACGCCTTCCTGGTAGATTTCCGTGGCATCGGCCGGCATTGATCCGGGCGACTTACCGCCCACGTCAGTATGATGCGCGATGGTTGCGGAGTAGGCTACGATCTCCCCGTTATGGAAGACCGGAATGATCATGCAGAACTCTGGAAGATGGGGGGTCCCATGATAGCTGTCGTTGAAGAGGATGGCGTCGTTCGGCTGCAGGTTTTCCTTGCCAACGTGGTCGACGCCCGCCTCGACTGCGAATTTCATCGAACCCATTTGAGCCGGGATGCCCTCGTACTGGGCAATGAGGGTGAGATCAGCGTCATAGATGGCCGTTGTTAGGTCAGCGCCCTCGTAGAAGACCGGGCTGTAGGCAGTGCGCTCCATGGTCTTGGCCATCTCTTTGCAAATGGAAAGCAGCGCGCCGTTGATCACCTCAAGCGTGATCGCATCGACGCTGGTCTCACCCGAATAGCAGTCGGTTTTCAGCCAGTTTGCCAAAGCGTTGGGGAGATCAGCAGGCAAAGGATTTTTCGCGCCGGCTGTCTCGCAGGTTTTGTCGCAGAATTCAGCAGTACTGACCCGCGCCAGCATCTTTCCGCAAAAAGCACATTTTCTTTGAATCGAAGAATACTTCATCGATTTTTCCTAGATTTTCTTACGAGTCCAAGCGTCGAGCCCAACGGCCGTGAGGATAATCAATCCCTTGACGATGTCCTGATAAGTCGGATTGAGACCCAGAAGGGTGAAGCCATTGCCGATCATGGCCAGGATGAAGACGCCCACCACGGTGCGCCAGATGGCGCCTTCACCGCCAAAGATGGAATTGCCGCCAATGACAACCGCGGCTATGGCCGTGAATTCGATGCCAACGCCGGTAGTCGATTGCACGGACCCGACCTGGCTTGCCACCATCAGGCCGGCGAGCGCCGCCAAAAGGCCCGAAATGACGAACGTCGCCCCTCGCGTAACGTGCACGCTTACGCCAGACAGGCGTGCCGCTTCGGGGTTACCTCCACAGGCGAGGATATGTCGCCCAACGGGTGTGCGCAGGACAACCAATGTACAGGCAATGGCAGTTAGCGCCAGGATGTAAGCCGACAATTGTATACCGAAAACCCGTGCGGTACCCAGGACCGCGAAGCCCTCGGAGTCGGTGGAGACGATGAAGCCACCGGTAATGGCAGTGGCGATACCCCGCCCGATTATTGCAGTCGCAAGTGTTCCGATGAAGGTGTTGACCTTCCCCACCGTGGTCAGCAACGCATTGATCAGCCCGATTAGGAACCCGACCCCGAGTCCCGTCACGATGCCGGCGATAGGGCCAGCAGCATTGGTTGCGAGGATCGACAAGATTCCAGCCAGGGCGAAGGTGGCACCGGCCGAGAGATCGAAGCCTCCAGCCATGATCACCAGTGTGCCGGCACATGCGATCAAAGCGATGGGGGCCCACTGATCGACAATGTTCAGCAAATTGCGTGGCGTCAGGAAAACGGGGCTCCAGATGCTGAGTGCGGTGAAGAGCAACAGGAAGCCCAGGACGACACCCAGCTCTCCAGTGGAAAATGGAACCTTCTTGCCTTCAGCAACTCGCCCGGAATCTCCTGCGACCACCGTCATTCTCCCTCTTCTTGCATGCCGAACGCGGCGCGCCGGACAGAGTCTTCCGTCAAATTTCCTGCCGTGAGTTCCCGGCTTACATACCCCTCGCGCATCACCACGGTGCGGTTGCATAGGCCCAGGATCTCCTCCATCTCGGAGGAGATCAGAAGTATGGCCATGCCTTGCTGGGCCAATTCATTCAGGAAAACGTAGATCGCCTGCTTGGCGCCGACGTCGACACCACGAGTGGGTTCATCGATGATGAGCAACTTCGCGTTGCGCATCATCCAGCGTCCGAGAAGGACTTTTTGTTGATTGCCGCCTGAGAGCAGTCGGACGGGTAGCCCGGAGACAGGCCGTCTGATTTTCAGCCTCTCCGCGACCCGGGAACTCTCCGTCCGACGCCCGGCCTCGTTGATCAGGCCGCCCCGCGTGTAGCTGCCGAGATGCGGCATGGTCATGTTGTCCATGATATCCATGGACAGCATCAGGCCTTGGTCCTTGCGCGATTCCGGCACCAGACCGATCCCTAGCTTGATCGCATCCTTTGGGCTGGAAACTTCCAGCGCCTTGCCTCTGAACCGCACAGCGCCGGAGTCAAAGCGGTCCGCGCCATAGATGGCGCGGCCCACTTCTGTCCTGCCGCTCCCGACCAAGCCAGCCAGACCGACTATCTCGCCTGGCCGCACCGAAAATGACACGTCGTGGAAAGCTGGCGCACGGGTCAGGCCGTCGACTTCCAGCACTGGGTCGCTGCCGGCCGCAATCGTCTTTGGCGGGAATGCGAGGTCCATTTCCTGGCCAAGCATTTTGCGGACGAGCGAGCGCGGCGTTTCGCTTGCCGCAGGCGCGGTGTCGATTAGTTGACCGTCCTTCAGCACGGTAACGAAGTCAGCCATCGCCAGCACTTCGTTGAGGAAATGCGAGACGTAGATGATGGTTTTGCCGCGCTCACGCAGCGATTTGACGATATCGAACAGCGTTCTGGCGTCCTTTTCGGGCAGCGCCGCCGTTGGCTCGTCCATGATGATGATTTCGGCATCGCGGGCGAGAGTTCGCAGGATTTCGACCTTCTGCTGCTCCACCAAGCGCAGGGTACCCACGACGGTGTCGGCCGGCACAGCAAAGCCGTATCGCTCTTGCAGTTCCGCGTATCGGCGACGCATCGACCGGAGCCGCAGCCGGCCAGCACTCGACAGTTCATTGCCGAGGAATACGTTGTCGATGACCGTCATTCGGGGAACAACATTAAGTTCCTGAGCGACGAGTCCCACCCCCTGCCTTAGCGCATCACGAGGTCCATTTAGAGTGACCGGCTTGCCGTCGATCAATATTCGTCCACGGTCGGGTGACGTGGCACCGGCAAGAATTCGTCCGAGCGTCGACTTGCCCGCGCCGTTTTCGCCGATAAGGCCATGAATGGTGCCGGCACGAATTCCCAGGTTTATGCCGCGCAGCGCGTGAATGCCCGCGAACGACTTCTCGATGGATTGCACCTCCACTCGAAATTGCGCGGGACCCAGTGAAATGGTAGCGCTGGTCATTGTATTCGCCGTTTGGACCGAGGAACGACAAGCGCATCGACTGCTACCGCGCCAGCGGCTCCAACAATCACTGGGTTTACGTCGATCTCATCGACAGACGCTGCGAGATCCGACACCAGCCAACTGAATCTGACGATTGTTTCGACTACCGCGGCCAGTTCGACTGGTGGAGAATTTCGATAGCCATCCAAAAGCCTCTTGACGCTAAGCGAGTCGACCATTGTCCGGGCTCTTTTCGCATCCAACGGCGCGACATCGAACGCAGCGTCCGCCAGGTGCTCGATCAATGTGCCGCCGGCCGCCACCATAATCACCGGCGGCCAACCATCTTCTATGACCGCGCCAAGCGACAGTTCCACGCCCTTGGGCGCCATTTCAGCTAGCAACGCCTTCGGGCCCAGGCGTGCCGCGGTTCTTTCGTAGGCTTCAAGCAGAGACTTTTCGTCCGAAATGCCAAGGATCACTCCGCCGACGTCGCTCTTGTGCAGCACACCGTCCGATGCCGTCTTCAGAGCAATCGGAAAACCCAGTGTTGAGACCGCTTCCCGCAGTTCCTTGGGGCTGGCGATCTGCCGACGCCTAGGCGTCTTGATCCCGTAGGCCGAAAGCAGATCAAGAGCTTCGTGCTCAGAAAGAGGCGATGTGGCAAAGCTCAGCCGTTGCCTCCACGTGCCGGGTCGTTCCGGGATGTCGCGTGGTCTTTCCGGTGAGGTGAGCGGCCTCGCGCGCCAGGACATGAAATGCCGAAGAGCGCGCAGGCCGATCTGAGTTCCATCCAGAACCGGCACCCCAAGTTGTGTTAGCCGAAGCGCCAAGGCGTCATGTTTTACAGCCGCATAGTTTGTAACCACAGCGACAGGCTTCGTGGTTCGCCGATGCGCGGTGATAGCTGCGTTGGCGACACCCTCGGACACGAAGTATCCATCTCTGATGTTGCAGAAGAAGGCACCCATCGCGACATTGTCGTCTTCAAGCAATGCCGTCATTGAATCTGCAAAGACGGCCTCGAAATTGGCAGAACCGCCCCAAGCATCTAAAGGGTTTGCAGCCTTCAGGTCATCGCTGATATAGGAAGCAATTCGATCCAACGTCGCCGCGCTTGGGTCTGCGTAGGTGACGCCCAGCCGCTCGGCAAGGTCGACAACGAGCTCGCGTTCACCGCCAGAGTCATGAACCGCCGCCAAATTTCCTTTGGCTGGCCGCCGCGGCTGCTGAAAAATCAGCAGGGTAGCAGCCATTTCGTCGAGATCATCGACCTGGATCACGCCATAGCGGCGGAACAAGCCCTTATAAAGGGCGTCGGATCCAGCAATTGCGCCGGTATGGCTAAGTGCCATCTCGGCGCTCTTTGCGGTTCGGCCAACCTTGAGAGCGACAACGGCGATCTCGCGTTCCGCAGCGCACATAAGTGCACGCTCAAAAGCGCTCGGATCGCGTATTGTTTCGATGAATATGCCGACGGCACGGAATGACGATTGATCAACCATCCATTGCAGGTAATTTGCGGTCGTGGTCACCATTTCCAGGCCGGAGGAAACGGCCGCTCCAAATCTCAGCCGTTCGTCATTGTGCGCCAGAGCGCCGAACACCGAGCCGGATTGCGAGATGAGCCCGACTGGCCCGTCGCGCATGGCCTGGAGCGCAGGAAATCCTGCCACCCTCAAGCCGATGGCATTGTTATAGAAGCCCATGCAATTGCCACCGCAGATCGTCAGGCCGGCGCTTGTTGCAATGGTGGTCAATCTGTCCTTCAGGTCTGGCAGGCCAAGACTGACGCAAGAAGCGAAAATAGTTGCGGCCCTTGCGCCATGAGCGACAACGGCCTCGAGAGCCGCCTCCAGGCGTTCGTTGCCCAAGCCGATGACGACGTGATCGACGGTACGCGGAAGTGACTGCAGATCGGAAAACGCGGGCAGCCCGTCAACCTCGGCATACTGAGGATTGATCGCATAGATCTCGCCCGCGTAGCCTCCGATGCGCGCCATTTGAACCATAGCATTACCGAGGCTACCCTGTCGTGACGATGCCCCAAGAAGCGCGATAGATCGCGGAGCGAGCAGGCAGTCTAACCCTCGCGAAACGACCTTCGCCGTGTCCAAGGGCGATTGATCTGCATTCAAACTCAAACTCGTCCTCAACCCTTTTCTGGCATTGACCTGGGCGACTGCTTTCAAGTGCCCGAACTCGCTTGCGGCGAGTCCGCCGATCCCTTCGATTGGTTCTTCGTTAGCTAATGAACCAAACACGCCCAGGGTCAACTCGGCTTATGCTGTCGCCCAGCCGTCAAAATTTTGGACATCTGCATGTCTATGATGTCATGCAATTATTTCGCCCCAGTGGCCGATCAACCAGCATCGACCGCCGGCCACAGGGGTCTCAATGCATCTTTCGATACACAATTGGATGAAGCCCGAACCGCTTGCAAAATCATGTGATCGGCTGGTTGAGTTCGGATATGAGAGCCTGGAGATCTACTGCGATCCGGGACTGCTCTCGAAACGCGACAGCGTCAGGGAATTGTTGTCGAACAAAGGCGTGCGCTGCTGGGGCGGCGTCATGTGGCCATACGCGCAGGCAAAATTGCTTACGGCGAGGGCAAACGAGCGAACTACCTATATCCGTTATGCAATTGACTGCCTCGCCTTCGTGCACCGCCTTAAAGGGGAAGTGCTGGTCGTCGTGCCCGGCTTTGGGCGGGAAGGACCGGCCGCCAGTCCTCAGGAAGAATGGTATTGGTGCGTCGACGCACTCCAGGAGATCAACGCAAGCGCGGGTCCTCTAGGCATCCGGCTCGCCCTGGAACCTCTGAACCGCTTCGAAACCCATTTTCTAAATCGTCTGGACCAGGCGCTGTTGCTCGCCGATGCCGTCGGTGGTGACTGCGGGGTGTGCATGGATGCCTTCCATGCCAACATTGAAGAACCGGATCCTATCCGGGCAATACGCTTGGCTGGAAGCAAGCTTGCCGACTATCATCTTGCTGATACGAACCGCCTCGCGCCAGGAATGGGTCATTACGATTGGGCTGCCGTCATCGATGCCTTGGCTGCTGCCGGCTACAAAGGTGGCCTTCCTGTTGAATTTGTCCCCTTTGTGGACCGCACACCAATCGACGCAGCATTCGGATCTGTTGACCAGGGCAAGGGCGGACAGGTGCATTCCGACACAGCCGGCGGCGTTGTCGAGGAAATGCGGTACCGGGACCTCGTTCGGCGTTCCGCCGAGACAATCCTCCCTCACCTAAAGAAAGCTTCGTGACCAGAATGAAGATTACAGGGTTAGAGTCCGTCTATCTCCCGGATCTCTCTTCCAATACGGTTTGGGTGGAGGTCCACACGGACGAAGGAATCACCGGGCTTGGCGAGACCTTCTATAATCCTCAGACGGTTGTGGCTTATATTCATGAGGTTGTCGCGCCATATCTCATTGGGAAGGATCCACTGAGGATTGATCGACATTCCCGGGATCTTACAGGTTTTCTAGGTTTCAATTCAACAAGCGCCGAAACGCGAGGCAATTCGGCTATAGACATCGCGCTTTGGGATATATTCGGCCAGGTTACCAGTCAGCCGGTATGGCAGTTGCTCGGGGGGCTCTCGCGCGAACAGGTCCGCATCTACAACACCTGCGCCGGCTACGGTGGGCACGGTTTCGGCAATCGTGCCATGACCGTCAACGTAGGCAACGGGTCGCGTCGCTATGAAGACTACGAAGCATCTTTGAACAACCCTGCCGAACTCGCGGAGGACCTTCTTTCGGAAGGGATAACCGCGATGAAGATCTGGCCATTCAAGCAGTTCCAGACCGGCAATCTGACAATGGACCTCGATCCGACCCAGATAAAGAAAGGGCTGGAGCCGCTACTTAAGATCCGCAAAGCTGTTGGCGACAAGATCGAAATCATGTTGGAGCTCAACAACAGTTTCAATCTCCCGACCGCGAAACGGCTTGCGCACTACGCAGATGAATTCGAGCCGTACTGGTACGAGGATCCAATCCGGGCGGATGACGTCATGGCGCTTCAGTCCTTTGCCTCAGCGACTCACGTTCCCCTGGCGGCTTCGGAAACACTTGCCACGAGGTGGTCGTTCCGAGACCTCCTCGCTTGTCGCGCTGCCGGGATCGTGCTGCTGGATCTGTCGTGGTGCGGCGGAATTTCTGAAGCCAAGAAGATCGCTACAATGGCAGAGGCTTATCAGTTGCCAGTCGCGGCGCACGATTGCACCGGGCCGGTGGTGCTTGCAGCGTCGATCCATCTGTCATTCAACGCGCCGAACGCCCTGATGCAGGAGGCCGTCCGTGCCTACTATCGCGGTTGGTACCTGGACATAGTGACCGGACTTCCCGAGATCGCCAACGGCTACGCCACGGTCCCAGATGCCCCCGGTCTCGGCATCAAGCTGTTGCCGGATGCCAAGACCCGCCAAGGCGCGATCGTACGCCAAACTTTCAGTTAGCGGTGCAACTTCGTGACAGGCTTGCTATCGTCTCGCACATCCAATCGGCGCCCTACGAAAGCGCCACATCAACGCGCCGCTGAGTTGAAAGTGCGCAGCGCGCTCAATGGACCGCGAGCCATGGCGAAGTTCCGCTACCAGTTGCCGCCTCTAAACTATTTGGTCGCGTTCGAAGCTGCAGCCAAACACTCCAATTTTACCGAGGCCGCGCAAGCTCTTAACGTGTCGCGGGCGGCAATCAGTTACCAGGTCAAGGCAATCGAGAGCTTCGTTGGCAAGCCTCTATTTCACCGCCTGAACCGATCGGTGCGCTTGACGCCCGAGGGCGAGAAGATGTTCACGGTTGTTTCCCGGAGTCTGGAAGAGATCCTCGACGTCGTTCTGGCAATTGAGAACGATCCACAGGAAAACACGGTCACGGTGACAACAACAACAGGGTTTTCAACGTACTGGCTTTTACCTCGAGTGGGCTCATTCCGTGCCGCCTTCCCCGACATTGAGATCAACCTCATCGTGGCCGATCGATATATCGATATCGATGAGGAAAACGTCGATGTCGCCATTCGCTATTTCAGAGACGATCTGATCGATCCCAGCGCACGCTTCTTACTAAAACAGCAAGTAGCGCCGACATGCAGCTCGACCTACCGGACAAGCCTGAAGTCTAATTCTGGAGCGGAAGAGCTTTTGAGCGAACGGCTGATCTATCTGGAAGGCAGAAAGTACGATGCGCGTTCAAAATGGCGCAGTTGGTTCAGGCAGAACGGCATCCACGTTTCGAAGCTACCGGCAGGCATCACGGTAGACAATTATGCCAACCTGATTCAGGCTTGCGAGGCTGGCGAAGGATTTGCCCTGCTGGGACCACCCCTGATCACCGAACAAGTCAGGACGGGCACACTGGTGCAGCCATTAAAGTTTGGCCTGATGTCGATCGGGAGCTTCTACCTAAAACTTCGAAATATGCGAACGCCTAACAGTGCCGTGGGTCGGTTCTGTGATTGGATCATTCAAGAATCGCTATCGGCAGAGGAACAGGCTGGTTCGCTAATCCGGCCCCGTGATTTGGGATAGTCATTTCAAATGAACAATAAACTGAGTTTCCTCTTCCTGCCGCCGCAGGACGATGTCATTCGTGTCTGGCATCAACGCCTGGTAGCCTTCCCCGGTCCATTCAAATTCCATATGGCCGAAAATGACGCCGATGCCCTGGAGTTGATCGAACATGCTGACGCAGCCTATGGCGAAGTTACGCCTGAGCTGCTTTCGCGGGCGTCCAAACTGAGGTGGCTCCAGGCCCCGTATGCAGCGCCGCCGGAAGGATTTTTCCCTGACTTCCTCCAAAAGCATAGCATGGTGCTGACAAATTTTCGCGGCATCTATAGCGATCACATCGCCGTTCACGTCATGGCTTATATCCTGGGGTTCGCACGAGGGCTTCATTATTATCTCCCCCGCCAATTCAAGCATGAGTGGAACCCTGAGCCTCTCGACACAGGCGTTGTCGCGCTGACCGGCAAGACGGTGCTCATCGTGGGTATGGGGGGCATCGGAAGCGAACTCGCGCGGCTTTGCGCTACATTCGGTCTAAGGGTTTTCGGGGTGGACGCCCGCCGTACGGACCCCGTTCCGCATGTCGAGCGGATAGCTCCGGCTGGAAACCTCGACCAATCACTGCCGGATGCCGACTTCGTCGTGGTCACCGTCCCTCTGACCCCTGCAACTCGCATGATGTTCACGCGCCCCCGCTTCCGGGCAATGAAACCTTCCGCATTCTTTATCAACGTGGGCCGTGGCGGTACGACGTCGATCGCGGATCTCATCGAGGCGTTGAATGCCGGCGAGGTCGCGGGCGCTGCTTTGGACGTGTTCGAAGACGAGCCATTGCGGCCCGAGCATCCGATTTGGCGCACTCCGAACCTCTTCATCACGCCACACATGGCGAGCTATGGGCCGGACCTCGATGAGCGGCGGTTTGCAATTATCAGGGACAATTGCGACAGGTTCGCCAGCGGCAGGCCGCTCCATAACGTTGTCGACAAGGTTCAAGGTTTCTAGCCTACGGCCACCGCTATTCAGGATACTGCGCATATGTCACCAGATGGGAAGTTCTACATCAACAGACAGGGGATCGAGCCCGCTTCTAACCAGCGGCTTGACGTGATCGATCCGGCAACGGAACGGCCCGACGGTCTTTTGTGACATGACATCGGATATTATTGAATAGTTCCTCGAGGTCAAAGGAATGGTCGGCGGTCATGCTTCATAGCCGACCGTGACGGTGTCATGTGCATGCGATCTCTGTTTGACCACATCACAATTGGCGCGACGGTCGCACCGAACAGAGTATTCATGGCTCCGGTGACGCGCTCTCGTGCAACCTGCGGCGCGGTGCCGACACCCATCATGGCAGAGTACTACGCGCAGCGCGCATCGGCCGGGCTGATCGTTAGCGAGGCGACAGGCATCAGCCCCCAAGGGCTCGGTTGGCCCTATGCACCTGGCATCTGGAGCGAAGAACAGGCCGAGGGCTGGGCGGCCGTCACCGGCGCGGTCCACGAAGCTGGCGGGCGCATATTCTGTCAACTCTGGCATATGGGCCGCATGGTCGCACCACAGTTCCTAAACGGGCGGCGAAGCGTCTCGGCGTCGGCTACGATCGCGCCGGGGCTCGCCCATACCTATGAGGGCAAGCGTCCCTACGCTCGCGCTCGAGCACTTAGTTTGACTGGGATTCGCAGCGTTGTGAGCGAGTATCGGCAGGCCGCTCGAAATGCGATGCGGGCGGGGTTCGATGGAGTGCAAATCCACGGCGCAAACGGCTACCTCGTTGATCAATTCCTTCGCAGTAGCGCAAATACCCGTCACGATCGCTATGGTGGCGAAATTGCGAACCGCATCAATTTCTTGCTCGAGACCGCGGAAGCCGTCGTTGAGGAGATCGGTCCCGACAGGACGGCCCTGCGGCTGTCGCCCAATGGTGCATACTTCGGCATTAACGACGACAAGCCGGAAAAGTTATTCGTGGCGGCCGCGGCCGCGCTATCCAGCCTCGGCATAGCCTTCCTAGAGATACGCGAACCCAAGCCGGATGACACCTTCGCCAAGCCCGAT
The DNA here is from genome assembly GCF_040318035.1 of Mesorhizobium sp. M1329. NCBI lineage: Bacteria > Pseudomonadati > Pseudomonadota > Alphaproteobacteria > Hyphomicrobiales > Phyllobacteriaceae > Mesorhizobium > Mesorhizobium sp. M1329. The sequence continues at coordinate 187,704 of NZ_JAMYLN010000006.1, forward strand.
CGCCCCCCCATCCATCCCCGTATCAGAGAAGCTTTCCACGGCATCCTGGTCCTCAATTCAGGTTACGATGGCCATTCGGCCCAGGATTCCTTGAACCGTTGTGAAGCTGACGCGATCTCCTTTGGACGTCCATTTATTTCCAATCCCGATCTTCCCGAACGAATACGATTTGGCACGCCGCTGGCTGGCCACGACAAGACGACTTGGTATACCCAAGGGGCGACGGGCTACACTGACTACCCTTCCCGGTAGTGTTCGGCCTCCTTCGCAAACCAGTCTCCCTGGCTCGGCAAACAGCCTCCCCTGAGTGCCTCGACCTAGAGCGACGAGAGCCAACCTGTCGCCGACCGCGTTGGATTCTGGCGAGATAGCTGGACAATATGCTACTCGCACAGACAGATACCCTGATGCGGCACGGCGCAATTCGAAATGAGTTCGCGCCGGGATCGTCATAAGTAACCCAGGTGCAACGATGTCTACCAACGGATCTCTATCAACATGAGTAGATCAGCAGGCATGCTCGCGGGCCAAACCGCGCTGATTACAGGTGGCGCGAAAGGCGCTGGCGCGGCATCGGTGCGCGCTTTTCTTCGAGAGGGTTGCCGGGTCGTTTTTGCGGATCGCGACCAGGCCGCTGGGGATAGCCTAGTTGCTGAATGCCTTGCCGAGAACCTGACGGTCCATTTCGAACACGGGGATGTCAGCATCCGTGCCGACGTTGAGCGGCTCGTCGCAAACGCTCACAGTCACCTCGGCAAGATAGACATTCTGTTCAACCATGCGGGCGTCATAATCGTTAAACCGTTCCTGGAGGTAACGCTCGACGATTGGGACTGGCTGATGGACAACAACGCAAAGAGTGCCTTTATGGTTACGCGACTGGTGTTGCCCCGCATGCTGGAGCAGGGCCGGGGCGTTATTATCAACACATCGTCTACCGGGGTTAAGGCCGCGACCCATCTCGAAAGTGTCTATTGCGCCTCGAAAGCAGCCATGCACCAGCTCGCGCGCAGCATTGCGGTCGAATACCGGGATCGTGGCATTCGCTGTAACAATCTCTGTCCGAGCTTCGTACGAACACGGCATGGCGAGGATGAAATTGATCAGCTGAGGCGCTACGGCATTTTAACCTCTGAGGGCGACGTCAACATCATGCAGGGCAGGATTTGCGAGCCAGAAGAAGTCGCTAGCGTCGCACTGTTTCTGGCAAGCGATGCGTCGAGCTTCATCAATGGCGCTGAGATCATGGTCGACAACACGTTCACGGCTGTCTGACTATGCTCTGGGGCATCCGGCCGGTCGAACAGCAGGCCGCTTATGGCCTGGCCGTGGAAGGGCTCAGACGGCAGATCCACATCGGGCTGATCATGCCCGGTGAGCGTCTCCCGGCCGAGCGCCAGTTGGCAGAGAAGCTGGAAGTATCCCGGGTGACATTGCGCGAGGCCCTGCGGATACTCGAAACTGAAGGGTATCTCACAGTCAGGCGCGGGGTAGCAGGCGGCGCCTTTGTCGTGAGCGAGGATGAGCTGCGGTCGCTTGTCCTGCGTCGGATCGGTAGAGATCCGGCAGCAATCATGCGCGCTTTCGAATTTCTATCCGTCAACGCCCGCATTGCGGCCCGATTCGCTGCCGTGAGACGAACGCCCTCGCATTTGAGAATTATGCGCCGGGCCGCAGATGACATGGAGCACGCCGATAGTCCAAGCCTGCTCCGGCGTGCCGAAACGTTGCTTCAAATGACCGTTGCGGAAGCAACGCAAAACGTGCTGCTTGCTCACGCCATCGAAGAAGCTTGGGCTGCCACTTTTGCACCAAAGCCTTCTGGCGGCGTTGAAACCGAGCGGCAAGTGTCACGAGAAATCGCGACGGAACTCGTAAACGCGATCGACGAACGCAACGAGGATAGAGCCGAGCCCGCCATGGTCTGTACACTCGACCGAGATAGCAAACAAATCAGCTCCATACGACGATCGCGCTGATCGGCCGCATTCTACCTTAGAAGCATGGGGCGGTCGCAAATTAGACCTTCTTGCCGAGCTGTCTTTGTCCAAGTCGATTGCAGATGCATTTCCTCGAGAGATTTCCGGGGGAGAATGCCAAAGGGCCTTGATCGCACGGGCACTCGCATGCCGTCCGGACGTGATCATCTGCGACGAGATCACTTCTGCGCTCGACGTCTCGGTGCAGGCTTCGATCATCAAGCTACTCCAGGACCTTCGCCAAGGCGTGGCCTTGCCCTGCTGGCCGAGCGACTGGGCAATCTGGGCTACAAGAATGTCTTCCGCTACACCGAAGGGTTGGAAGACTGGGTCTCGCACGGGTTCCCGGTGACGACCTGAAATCGCGGTCTGGACTTCAATCCGCTAAGAGAAAATCATGAAGGAAACGTGCTGTCTTGTATATGCGGTTGCACCCGCGTCAATGTCATGGGACGAATCCAATCTCCGTCTGAACGAGTATCTGCTCGACGAGCGGCGAGGCCTTTGCATCGCCCACGATCACTTCGCTGATCCGAATGGCGGATTTGCAGTATTCCATGTTCGTACGGCCGAAGAGCGCGCCGCCCTGGATCGGCTAGGCCCACTGGAAGGTTGGTCTGTCAAAATTCACTCCTTGATCTTCGGAACGACGGCGGTCGGGTTCATGCGCCAAAGCGAATTCACCCTTCAACGCTTCCGCGGTGTTTCCGTGGAAGAACTCGCACTTAAGGAAGGGGACGATCCGTCATACTGGTGGAAGTCCGGTGACCTGCGGAGTTGGATAAATAGCGCGTCCAGTACGGATACCCGCCTCACAGGAATTTATGACAGCAAGCTGAAGGATTCGAATTAATGTCTCCACCAAGGCTGCCGATCGCTTCTCCAGGCAAGATCATGTGCGTTGGTCTCAACTACAAGGACCATGCCGCCGAAGCGAAGATCGCATTGCCCGAACGCCCGCTACTTTTTGCCAGATGGGCGAATTCCCTCGTCGGCGATGGTGATGCCATCGTGTTACCAAGCGCCTCTCAATGCGTGGATTTCGAAGCGGATTAGGAGTTGTCATAGGTCGTCGAGCCAAAAATGTTGCCGCGAAGGATGCGCTGAATCTTGTATCGGGCTACCTTTGCCTCAACGACATTTCTGCTCGCGACGTGCAGGTCTTGGATGTCCAATGGACACGAGGCAAGTCCTTCGACACATTCTGTCCTATTGGCCCTGCTCTTGTACCGGCCAGCGCGATCCGGGACCCGCAAAAGCTGGCTATAAAGCTGACGCTGAACGGGCAAACCATGCAGGATTCCAACACGGCCAATATGGTGTTTGGCGTTGCCGAGCTCATTGAGTTCATTAGCAGGGACATCACACTGGAGCCTGGCGACCTAATCGCAACAGGCACACCAGGAGGCGTCGGCTACTATAAGAGACCCCGAGTCTCGCTCAAGAGCGGGGATCCTGCGCGTCGAAATCGAGGACGTAGGCATACTGACGAACCCCATCGTTTGAGCGGCATGTATGCGCTGGTAGACCATGTCCGCCCTGTTAACTTGGCGCCATTGACAACCAGCGGAGGGCCGCACTGCGGCCCTATCGTAGGTCAAGACGAATCCTGTGTTCGTGTCTTTTTGTTTGCTTCGCAACCTTTTCGCGGTGGTGAAGCGCGTCGGAGGCGATAATGGTCGTTCGATGTCCACGGTTCGAATGGAGTGCGCGAGAAGTACCTACTGCAGTTTGCAAAACTGGTCGCATGGCGCCAAACAAGTCAGATCTAGAATTCGAGGGACCCAGGAGCCTCTTGCTCCTGCGGAGAGGATCTGGGCAGGGCAGCGAACCCGTGGGTTAAGGTCAATGGCCTGAGCCGCGCTTGCCAAAGCTCCCTTGTCCAATTTCGCCCATGGCATGGCGAATTCTGCCGAGCACGAAAGAGCAATCTCGCAAGAGATGCTAGGCGCCTGACAAAGCCGTTCCTGCTCATTTAGAGACCGCCATGCAAACATCGTCTAGGGAAGTGTTTCCATCCGACCAACTGCCGATGCTCGTAGGTGAAATGAATACAGGAAGTGGAATCGAGGGCGTGAACCGCGTCGTTAAGCGGTACGTCATGCATCAATCGAACCCGTGCCATGACAGACGACAGCGCTGAGCCTCTGAGGCTCCTCAAGACCAAACCTGTTGCTTGCAACCGCTTTGGCTTCGCACGCCTCTTCACGATGGTGAAGCCGCCAACTGTGCAAATTGGAGACGACAATGCCTCTTTCGATGGCCAATTCGGACAGAGCGCGCGAGCAGGTACCTACAGCAGCTTTGCAAACACTGGTCACATGGCTACACAGTCAAATTTGACAATTTTGAGGGACATATCGATTTTGGAAAGGGTCAGAAGGTCGATATGACTGCCGAAAACAAAGTTCTTACTATGACTGTCACCAATGTTTCGCGCGAAACCACGATAGAGTTGGCTGGCGTTGTTACAGAGCACTTGAAACGTTTTGCCTTCCGCGAGGATTTGGACCTGAGTTGGAGCGAGCCTGTGGGTTGAGGTCGGCGCCTAAATCGCTCATTTGGCAGTTCTTTGTCCAATTTCTCTCATCACATGGCGAATCTTGCTGAACACGATTTAGCTATCTCGCAACAGATGGCAGCGACGCAACAATCCTTTCCCGTTCATTGAGAGGCAGCCATGAAACCATCGTTTAGGAAAGCGTTTACATCCGGCAAACTGCTGATCCTCGACGGTGGAACGGGTACAGAACTTGAGCGCCGCGGAGTTCCCATGCACGATGATGCCTGGTCTGCGCTGGCCGCGATCACGCACCCGGAAGTTCTAACCGAGATCCATGCTGACTACATTGCTGCTGGCGCGGATATCATAACGACCAACACCTATGCGGCGACGAGCTTTGTGATGGATGGAATTGGTCGTGTCGGCCAATCGCCGGCAGTGATCAGGGCGTCCGTTGATTGCGCAAAGGAAGCTCGCGAACGGGCGGGCGCAGCATGGATCGGCGGAGCAATCTCGGGCATGGCCCCCGGACTCGATCCAGCTAGGCGCCCCTCGCCCGAAAACTCACGTAGGAGCTTTGCCCAGACAGCTTCGATGTTGGCCGCCGAGGGCTGCGATCTCATTATCCTGGAGATGTTGCGCGATATTGACTTTACAACCGTCCAAATCGAAGTTGCCAAAGAGACCGGTCTTCCTGTCATGGCTGGGGTTTCGGTCGTCCGGGGAAAAAGTGGGCAACTGGTTGGACGGCCGGACGCTGGGCTCGAATTCCACCTCCTCGATATCGCCAAAAACATCGCAAAGCTCGGTGTCGACATAATTTCCGTGATGCACACTGATCTCGAGTTGGTGCTGCCAGCACTTAAACAGATACGCAGTGTTTGGTCTGGTCCGGTGGCCACCTATCCGCATTCGGGGCATTTCGTAATGCCCCGCTGGAATTTTAGCTCCGTCGTCTCGCCGGAGGAGTTTGCGGCTCAGAGCCATGACTGGCGGGCAGCTGGGTGCCAGATATTGGGCGGCTGTTGCGGGATAACTCCGGATCATATTAAGGCGTTGCGGCTTGAATGGACGCTGAAAACGAAATCGATCAATTGAGGAGCTATGGAGGCCGCTGGAAGCGCTCTCGCAAGTGAATCCACCGCCCGGTGCAAATGCGACGCTACGAAGAAATCGTTCGGTGATTCAACAACGCCTTGATGCGGGTGCTATCGAGGTCGGCAACCGTCTTCCCTCAATTCGTCAGGTCAGCGCACAAACCGGGTATAGCATGGTCACTGTACACCACGCCTATTCCCTTCTCGAAAGCGAAGGAGTCGTTCGCGCCGGGCCCCGGTCCGGCTTTTATCTTGAGCGGCCGCCCCGACCTCTGCAGGAATTCGCCGCGTTCACCGATGAGATGCTAGCGGAGGACCGCAGTCCAGTCGCCATCGCCAACCTCACGTTCAATATCATGTCGTCGTGGACAAGGCCGGGCCTCGAAACGTTCGGCTCAGTCATGCCCAGCGTGGACCTCTTTCCCGAGGGCGACCTCAATTATTTTGTTCGCAAGATCCTGCGTCACAAGGTGGCGCGCGCGCGTGTGCTACCTCCGCCCGAGCTCCGCCCGAGGGAGAGGCGTCGTTGCGCGAGTTCATATCAAAGCGCCTCGTTGAGCGTGGCATCCCCGTGGGCGCTGACGGCATCGTACTGACCCAAGGAGCCGCGCATGCGATGCAGCTGTGTATCGACACCGTAACGCAGCCCGGCGACCTGGTGCTTGTCGAAAGCCCATCGTTCTTCCCCATGCTCGCTGCTCTCCAGCGACGAAACCTGAGAGCGGTCGAAATCTACTCGCACCCCAAGACCGGAATCGATCCCTCAATTCGCGCACCTACTCGACACCAACCCGATCTCGGCCTGCCTGCTGATGGCCACCCATCACCTATCCAACCGGTATCACCTATAGCGACGACGCGATGCGACGCATTGTTGCCAAGGCCGCAGAGAGAGATGTGGCGATCATAGAAAACGATATGCATGGGGAATTGGCCTACGAAAGCCGTCAGCCAAGCTCGCTCAAGAAATTCGATGAGGAGGACGTCGTTCTCCAATTCTCCGGCTTCGAAAGCACGCTAGGCCCTGACTGGAACATTGGCTGGATTGTTAGCAAGCACCAACAGCGGTCATTGGCGCGCAAATGCTTCTTCGACAATCTTGGCGCGGGGAACCACCTCATGCAGCGAGCTCTGTCCCTATATCTGTCAACTCGCAGTTACGATCGTCAAATGCGCCGCACACGCGAGATATTGGCATCTCGCATGCGACGTGGGTTAGCGTTCGTTTCCCAACATTTTCCAGAGAATTGCGCTGCCTCGCGACCTACGGGGGGCGTCATGTGCTGTTTCGCGCGGCAGCCAATGAAGTCTACCGGACGACCCCAGACGAGGCCCTCCACTCTGGATGATCGAGCCGTCATGACCGATCATCTCCCAGTATTCGACGTCCGTGCCACTTGAGAGCACCTCTGCGAGAGCACCCAATTTATCCAGTGTCGTCAACGCCATCTCACCTAACCAGATGCAGGCGCCATCCTCACGCAGTTCGTCGCTCTGCTCGAATACATCGACGCTCCAACCTTCCATCGCCAGGGATATGGCGGCCGACAATCCTCCGAGCCCCGCGCCCGCGACAGCAGCTTTTGCCAACATGACCATCCCTTTTTCAGACACGCTCAGCCTCACCGCTCGCCTTACAAGCAGTGGTTCCGAATGCTAATATTCCGCCCGGCGACGTAACAAGCGCCTTGCCGAGCGGATACTGCCGGCTTGACAACTCGGCAGTATCCAGGATTCGACAAAGCGGCATAGAAAGTCGACTCCCTGACGCGTAGCGAAAGTGTAGCGAGGTCATCGAATGAATGGGATTAAGGAAGGCGACCAGTCCCAGACGGTGCGATTTGGTTTCCTGTTCATTCCTGGGATGAATCTCGCGTCCGCTACAATGTCGATCGACGTCCTGCGGGTCGCCAACAGGCTGTGCAACCGGCCGGTCTATGAATGGTCGTCGATTTCCGAAGAAGGTGCACCAGTCGAGGCCAGCAATCGCCTTGTCGTCCAGCCGGATTTTGCCCTGTCCAATGCCCCGCAATTCGATTTCATAATTGTTTGCGCAAGCTTCTCGGCCGACCGGGCTCAAACGCTGAAGATGCGCAGCTACCTTCGAAAGGCAGCGTATGCCGGAGCTTACATCGGGGGGATTGGGGCTGGGTCATATGTCCTCGCTGACGCCCGCCTGCTCGACGGGTACCGCTGCACGATCCATTGGGAAAACCTTCCGGCGTTCACGGAGCGGTATCCAAATCTCGACGTCACCGACAGGATCTACGAAATCGATCGCAAAAGGATAACATGCGGCGGCGGCTCGGCCTGTCTTGATCTCTTCTTACATATTACCGCTGCGCATTTGGGTACTGACATGGCCCTGGAAATTGCCGATCAGATGCTGCTTGAGCGCATCCGCACTTCGGGTGATTTCCAGCGAACGGCCAGGATCCGGTCGGCGGAACAGAAGTCAGGGGTGCTGGCGAGCGCCGTTAGGATTATCGAGAGCACCCTCGAACAACCGCTCTCCATCGCACAACTGGCCGGTCGCGTTTCGATCAGCCAACGCCAGCTGGAACGCTTGTTCCACCGCGAGTTCTCCATGTCGCCTAGCCAATTTTACACAAAGTCGAGACTCAATCGAGCTCGAACGCTTTTGACTGAGACGGCACTGCCTGTGAGCGAGATCATGGTCGCTTGCGGATTTGGCTCGCAGAGCAATTTCTCGCGCGTCTATCGCCAATTTTTCGGACATTCGCCGACGTCGACGCGCCGTTCATTGTCTTCAAAGCCTGACTTGTAATTGAAGGATGACTTTTTGGGAGAGTAGGAGGGCGGCGCAACGGCATGCGTCGGAATCCGCAAGGCACAGGTCGAAAGCCGCAGTGCTAGACCGGGTGATTCCGAAGAAGCGTTACATCCGGCTATCAAGGTCATGGCCAAGACCGACTGGCAGGCCTGGTTCGGAGGAAACTGATGTACGAGCGCTTGAGCACTGTTGAATGCGACAACGAAAATATTTCCATAAAGCGTGGACTGCCGAAGCGGTGGTATGTCGACAAGGCGGTTTTCGACATTGAACGCCAGGAAATATTTGCGAAGGCGTGGATCTGCGTTGGGCACGTATGCATGGTCGAGAAGCCAGGCGATATTTTCACGCACAAAGTCGTTGATCAGGAAATTTTGATTGTTCGCACAACAAAGGGCGAGTTGAAGGCCTACTACAATGTCTGTCAGCATCGTGGTCATCGGCTGATCAGCCAGCCTGGCAATCAGCGACGAATGACTTGCCCCTATCACGCTTGGACCTATGATCTCGATGGCAAGCTGGTCCGCGCGCCGGGTTCGGAAAACATGGATTTCGATCAGACCTGCGTTCAGCTCCGCGGCGTACGTCTCGAGACCATGTGTGGGATGATCTTTGTAAACCTTGATCCGGATGCCCCCACCGTTCGCGAAGTGTTTGGCGAGGTCGAGAAGGAAATCCTGACCCACAAACCGAACGTGGAAGAACAACAGCTGGTTCGCGACAATCCGTTTCCCCATGCCTGTAACTGGAAGGCTTCGGTGGAAAATTTTGCCGAGTGCTATCATTGCGGCCCGGTGCACAAATACTTGACGGACAACGTTATCGATCCTGACAGCTACAAGGTTTGGGGCGACTGCCTCGTCCAGCGCCACGAGGTCAAAACACTCGGAAACAAGGGCACTCAGATCATCTGGCACTTCTGGCCCAATACGGCGATCGGCCTCTACCCCATTCCGGACTATGGCATGACGCTGTGTATCCGCCACATGTATCCTATCGATGTCGACAACGCGATTTATTGGTATCGCTGGTTTGTCGACAAGGGCTCCGATCCGACGGCCGTGCTCGAATATTCGTATCTTCATGAGCGCACGACGGGCGCCGAGGATGGCGAGGTGGCGGCGGGTGTTCAACTGGGGATGAAGAGCGACGGGTTCGAAAGGGCCTATCTCTTTGCCAATCCGAAGCAAGGCAGCAGTTCCGAGCACGTCATCGCGTATTTTCAGGATCTGGTGCGCGCAGCCGTCAGCCCTCGGCTGAGCGAATAGCGCCATCGTCGTTCATAAAAATAATTATTCAACGGGGGAACCCATGACTCGTATGACTGGGGCGCGCTGCCTCGCCGATATGCTTGCCGGCTACGGCGTTACACATATATTCATGGTTCCAGCTGTGCTGCGCCGCAGTATGGCGGAAATGGAACGCCGAACCAGCATCGACGTGCTTCATACGCATGGCGAAAAAGCAGCCGCATACATGGCGGACGGCTTCGCGCGCGCTTCGGGCAGAGTCGGGGTCTGCATGGCTCAGCAGACGGGCGCGCTCAACCTAGCGGCCGGCCTGCGCGATGCCTATCTTGCCCGCGCGCCCATTGTGGCCTTCACAGGTGGCAGCCGACCGGAATTGCAGTATCGCGGCCTCTACCAAGAGGCCGAGGACCTCAAGGCATTTGACCCCTACGTCAAGTTCAACGCCGCGATCAACCATGTCGAGCGGTTCCCGGATCTGGTTCGTCAAGCGTTTCGTGCCGCGACCACAGGCAGCCCCGGTCCGGTGCATCTCCAGGTGTGGGGACAAGAGGGCGAGATTGATCGTGAAGAAGGCGACCTCGATACGATTGTTGATGCGCGACATGCAGCCGTTGCGCCTTTCCGCCCACTGGCGGATCCGGCTCTGCTCGAGGCAGGGATCAAAGAGCTTCAGAAGGCGTCCCGTCCGGTAGTCGTTGCTGGTGGAGGCGTGCACCACTCTGCCGCAGGGGCGGCTCTGATCGCCTTCGCCGAGCGCGCCGGCATTCCGATCGCAATGTCGATGAATGGCAGGGACCAAATCCCTGACAATCATCCGCTGGCGGTTGGCGTGGTTGGCACCTATTCCCGGCGAAACGCCAACCAGGCGCTTGCCGCCGCCGACCTCGTCATCTACGCGGGCTCATCGGTCGGCAGCATGGTGACCAACTTCTGGCGGTTGCCAAAGCCTGGAACCAAAACCATCCAGATCGACATCGATGGCGCTGCCATCGGGCGTAACTATCCGACCGAAATCGGCATCCAGGCGGACATACGGGAAGCGTTCAGGGCCTGGCTGCCGCTCGTTCCGGACACCTTGGCACAGCGCTATGCCGACTGGCGCAAGATGATTGCGGACAACAAGGAATCGTGGTTCCAGGAGCGAACTGAGCGCCTTGCCTCGGATGCCGTCCCGATCCGGCCAGAGCGCATCTGCTCCGAACTCACGCGTCTCCTGCCCGACGACGGCATCCTGTGCGTGGATACGGGACATGCTGGAATGTGGATGTCGTCCATGTTCGATATTCGAAGCAACAAGCAAACCTATATCCGCAGCGCCGGGCACCTGGGATGGGCCTTCCCGGCTGGTCTTGGTGCACAATGTGCATGTCCTGATCGTCCCGTAATCACTTTTACGGGTGACCTCGGTCTCTGGTACCACATCGCAGAAATTGAAACCGCGGTTCGCAAGAACATTCCGGCTGTGACGATCGTTAACAACAACCGATCCGGGAATCAGTCCATGCGTGGCTTCTCGATCGCCTATGAGGACAAGCCGACGGAAAAGTCGAGAGAACTTTGGGTCCATACGGAAGTGGACTTCGCGCGCATTGCGGAGAATATGGGAGCGGTCGGGATGCGCATTGACAAGCCCGCGCATCTCGGGCCCGCGATCGAGAAAGCCATCTCCTTGAAAAAGCCGGTCGTGATCGACGTTGTGACGGATATCGAAGCAACGGCGCCTTTGGCGTGGGATGATTCAGGCTGGGTGCAGAAATACTGATCGGCATTGGATTGGGAGACATGGCCGAAGAAGACTTCACTGTCACACCCGCGGAATGGGACGCCAAGCGCATCTACTACCTTCATGCCTCGGTTGTGACGCCGCGCCCAATTGCCTGGGTCGCCACCCTCTCGGCCGACGGCAAGGACAATCTCGCGCCGCATTCCTATTTCAACGCGATAGCGGACGATCCGCCCTATCTAATGTTCTCCATCGAGGGCGAATCCGACACTTATCGAAATCTCCTCGAAGTGCCGGAATTCACGGTATCGATCGTGACTGAAGAGATGGCGGAGACGATGGAGCTGTCGGCGACCCCCATGCCGCGCGGTGAAAGCGAATTCGACTGGGCCAGGATAGAGCGTCGGGCATCAACCGACATACGTCCCCCTCGAGTGTTGGCCTCCCCGGCGGCGATGGAGTGCCGGGTCGACCGAATCATTAACGTTGGACGACGCAACCACGTCGTTTTCGGCGAGGTGGTTCGCTATCATATAATGGGCAGAGTCTGGCGCAACGGGCGGGTTTCCCCCGAGAAGCTAAGGCCTCTTTGCCGCCTGGGCGGCCGGTACGCAACCTTGACGACAACCTTCAAGATGCCGCGCCCATCCTGGGAGGATATCCGGGGCCACGGAGGTGACCCTTCAGACCTCGTCAGCCGGCTCTTCGACTAATCGCTACCTAATCGCCCATCGTCCAGACCCTGCTACCTTCCGGATTGTCGGTTTGGGTAAAAAGGTCGTCGAAATACGCCCTGGTCTCGGCCCGTTGAGGAAGCAATATCGGAGCGCAGCCGCAAATTCGACTGCATGTGAAAAACAAAAAACCAATGGGAGTCACATATGTCCAACAATAGGCCCGTCGTGGGCCGCGGTGTCACGCGGCGCACATTTAGCTTGGGAATCGGCGCCGTCGCTTCCTACGCTCTGCTCAACGGTCCAAAATCGAGCGCGCGCGCAGCCGAGCCGAAACAGGGTGGACATCTGCGCATCGCTATCGCTCGAGGCGATACATCGGATAATCTCGACCCGAGCATCCTGAATAACACCCATCCAATCAACGTTACTTGGCAACTGCGCAACAATCTCGTCGAAATTGGCGCGAACTCGGAAGCGGTCCCGGAACTGGCCGAGAGCTGGGAGCCCTCAAAGGACGCCAAGACCTGGCACTTCAAGCTGCGCAAGGGGGTCATGTTCCACAACGGCAAGACCTTCGACGCCGAAGACGCGGCCTATTCTATCAACTATCACACCCGGCCTGGCAGCAAGTCCGGCGCGGCTGGTTTCCTGTCAGACGTTGAGTCCGTTAAATCGGACGGATCGGACACACTCGTCGTTACGCTCAAGAACGGAAACGCGGACCTGCCCTACATGCTCGGCGACTACCACCTGCAGGTGGTTCCCGCCGGCACAACGGACTTCTCTGATGGAATGGGCACGGGCGGCTACACGCTCGTGGAGTACGAGCCTGGCGTGCGCGCGCTTGTAAAGCGAAATCCGAACTACTGGAAGGCCGGCCGAGCCCATGTCGACGAGATCGAAACGCTCGTGATCGCGGATGACAATGCGCGTACCACGGCTCTGCGGACCAATCAGATTGACGTCATGAACGCTGTCGATCTGAAGACGATTGGTCTTCTCAAGCGCGTGGCCGAGGTCAAGATCCTCGAGATGACCGGCAAGAAGCACTACACCCTTCCGATGCTCACCGACCGGGCGCCGTACAACAATCCTGACGTGCGCATGGCTCTCAAACTTGCCATCAATCGCCAAGAGTTGCTGGACAAGGTGCTGGCCGGCCATGGGGCGCTCGGCAACGATCAGCCGATCGCTGCTTCGAACCGCTTCTTTGCTCAGCTGCCGCAACGCGAATACGATCCGGAGCAGGCTCGCTCGCTGATCAAGAAGGCCGGCATGGAAAACACCGTTTTCCAACTCCATGCCGCCGACGCTGCCTTTGCCGGCGCGGTCGACACCGCGACGCTGTTTCAGGCCCACGCAGCCGCCGCGGGCATCAAGATCGAAGTCGTTCGCGAGCCAAACGATGGCTACTGGTCGAACGTCTGGCGCAAAAAGGATTTCGCCATGGCGTATTGGAGTGGCCGACCCACCGAGGACTGGATGTTTAGCTCTGCCTATCAGACCGGGGCAAGCTGGAACGACAGCAATTGGAGCAATCCCCGTTTCGACGAGGTTCTCAAGCTTGCTAGGGCCGAACTTGACGATTCCAAGCGCGCTGAACTCTACAAGGAAGCGCAGCTGCTTGTCCGCGACGACGGAGGCGTAATCATCCCGATGTTCGCCAACGACGTCATCGCTCACCGCCAAAACGTCATGTATGATAAACCGTCGGCTGCATGGGAGCTTGATGGACTGCGGTGCGGCGAGCGCTGGTGGTTCGCCTGAGGATGCTGGATTAGCTAGCTATCCAACTGTTATCGATCCGGCTGGACTCGGTTCCAGCTGTTTCGATCACATTGGCTGCGCATCGGCCGAGCAACGCGAACCTGGACCTCAAAGAATGCTCTTTCGTCTGATCTTGATCCGCCTGTTCTGGGGAGTCGTGACGCTATTTGCGGTCTCGATTTTGATCACCTTTATGGTCAACCTACTGCCCGGAGACATCGCGCAAGAGTTGCTCGGTCAAAGCGCAACCCCAGAAACAGTCGCCAGCCTGCGCAATCAGTTGGGATTGAACCTGCCGCTGCATGAGCGCTATTTGGCTTGGCTTTGGGCCATATTGCACGGCGACCTTGGCAAGTCGCTGGCGAATGGACGCCCGATCGCGGACCTATTGGCTACCCGCATAGGAAACACACTTTTCCTTGCCAGCGTTGCCGCGGTAATTGCGGTCCCCGTATCCTTGGCACTCGGCCTGCTCACGGCGCTGTACAGGAACGGCGCATTCGACCGCCTGACAAACATTGTCACACTGAGCGCGATCTCGCTGCCAGAATTCTTCATAGCTTATCTGCTCATCCTGTTCCTGGCTGTAAAAATGGAGGTCTTTCCCAGTATCTCCAACATAGTCGATCCAGGGATTAGTTTGTCGGAGCGGCTGGACAAGACCCTCTTGCCAGCGCTGACACTGACACTGGTGGTGGCTGCGCACATAATGCGCATGACACGGACCTCGATCATCAATGTGCTGGCCAGCCCTTACATCGAAATGGCCAGGCTCAAAGGCGCCTCGCCGCGCAAAGTCATCACCTTCCATGCGCTGCCTAACGCGATCGCACCGATCGTCAATGTTGTCGCGTTGAACCTTGCCTACCTTGTCGTTGGCGTGGTGGTAGTGGAGGTGGTGTTTGTCTACCCAGGTATGGGTCAACTGCTGGTCGATTCGGTGGCCAAGCGTGATCTGCCGGTTGTGCAGGCCAGCGCGCTATTGTTCGCGGTGATCTACATTATTCTCAATCTGCTCGCGGACATCGTCTCCATGGTGGGCAATCCGCGCCTTCTCCATCCCCGTTGATCAGAATGAAAAAGATCGTGGCCACCCCCTTCAGATTGTTTGTCGCCATGGATTGGCCGGCCCGCATCGGTGCGTTGATCGTGTTGATCTACGTGATCGTCGCCATTTTTGCGCCCTTGCTTGCGCCATTCGGCGAGGCTGAGGTGGTCGGCGCGCAGTACGATCCTTGGACCTCTGCCCATCTTCTTGGTACCGACAACATCGGACGGGATATGTTGTCACGCATTATTTTTGGCGCTCGCAACACAATTGGCATCGCGATCGTCGCCACTGTCCTGGCTTTCTTGGTGGGATGCAGTTTCGGCTTCACGGCTGCTGTGATCGGCGGCAAGGTCGACGTCGTCATCTCGCGGATCAATGATCTGTTCATGGCTATCCCGCTTCTCATTTTTGCGCTGATGCTCCTGACCGTGTTCGGATCATCGATAGCAGTGCTCATCATCATCATCGCGCTTTTGGAATCGACACGGGTCTATCGGGTGGCTCGAGCACTGGCCATGAATGTCGTCGTCGCCGACTTTGTAGAGCAGGCCAAACTGCGCGGCGAGGGTCTCTGGTGGATCGCCACCCGCGAGATCCTGCCGAATACGATCCCACCGCTGACCGCGGAGTTTGGACTAAGGTTTTGCTTCGTCTTCCTTTTCATCAGTGCCATGAGTTTTCTCGGACTTGGTATCCAGCCCCCGACCGCAGATTGGGGAGCGATGGTGCGCGACAATGCGACGTTGATCGGCTTTGGCGATATCACTCCTTTGATACCCGCGGGCGCCATCGCCGTGCTTACTGTTTCGGTTAACTTGGTGGTTGACTGGTTCCTGCATCGAACAAGCGGTTTAAAGGAAGTGTGATGCGTAGACGCGACCAAGGCCAGCCAGGCAGCGTTTTGATCGACATTAAAGGACTGGTCGTCAAGGCGGCGACCGAACAGGGAACGACCACGATACTCGATGGCGTTGACCTCAAGGTCCATCGCGGAGAGGTAGTCGGCCTCATTGGGGAATCGGGCGCCGGCAAGTCCACTCTTGGCCTCGCCTGTATGGGCTTTACTCGGGGTGGTGTGAGGTTTACGGCCGGCTCAATCCACTTTGACGGTGTTGACATCACCAAGTTGCGCGAGAAGGAGTTGCGCGAGAACTGGGGCACGCGTGTTGCCTATATAGCCCAATCTGCCGCGGCTGCCTTCAACCCGGCCTGGCGTCTGCTTCTACAAACCACCGAAACAGCGGTCGACCAGCATATTATGACCCAGTTCGATGCGCGCGCAAAGGCGGTGGATCTTTACCGCACTATGAGGTTGCCTACCCCCGAACGCATTGGCGAACGCTTTCCGCATCAGGTGTCGGGCGGTCAGCTTCAGCGCGCGATGGTGGCTATGGGAATGGTTTGCCAACCCGATCTCTTGATTTTCGACGAGCCTACCACGGCCTTGGATGTGACGACGCAGATAGAAGTCCTGGCAGCAATTCGTGAGGTCGTCCAGCGCTATAATACGGCCGCCGTCTATGTCACACATGATCTCGCAGTGGTTGCGCAGATGGCGCACCGGATCGCTGTCATGCGTAACGGACAAGTGGTCGAATGCGCGGATACCCGTACGTTATTGAGCAGGCCGGAACACCCTTATACGCGCGAGTTGCTCAACGTGACCAACATCCCCAAGGAGGCTGCGGAAGAGGCCTCGGGCGCCGATGTGGTCGTGACCGTCAAGAACGTGACCGCACATTATGGCGCACAAATGGTTCTGGAGGACGTGAGCTTTGAGGTGAGGCAGGGCGAGACGGTCGCGCTGGTCGGAGAGTCAGGTAGCGGAAAATCAACCACAGCCAGGATTATCACAGGTCTGTTGGGGCCGACCGGGGGCGAAGTCTCGTTCAACGGGGCTACTTTGCCTACAAGCTACCGCAATCGGTCGAGAGACCTATTGCGTCAGATCCAGCTTATCAGCCAGATGCCGGATACTGCTCTCAATCCGCGTCAGACGGTGCGACAGATCCTGTCGCGACCGCTTAACTTCTACTTTGGGATGACGGGCGCCCGGTGCCTTGATCGCGTCAAGGAATTGCTGCGCATGATCGAGATGGATCCCGAAACTTTCCTTGATCGCAAATCGTCCGAATTGTCGGGCGGGCAAAAGCAGCGGCTGTGCATTGCCCGCGCGCTTGCCGCCAGTCCTTCGGTCCTCATCTGCGATGAGGTCACGAGCGCATTGGACCGTCTCGTAGCAAAGGAAATTCTGCGGTTGTTGCTTAAGCTTCAGCAGCAGTTGAAAGTAGCCATCATATTCATAACTCATGATCTCGAAATCGTACGCGCCATAGCGCATGACGTTGTGGTTATGAAGACAGGCAAGGTGGTAGAATCAGGACCGATTGAGAAGGTGTTTGCACCGCCTCATGATCCATATACGGATTTGCTTCTGAGCTCGGTGCCACGGATGAACCCTGATTGGCTTTCTGAGCTTCTGGCGCTTCGCGCCGCGAAGGCCTCTGAAGCCGAGACCCAATCCAACAATGTCTACGCGCTGCGCAACGCGGCGCCTCGGTGAGCTAGGCCGCGTCCATTTCAGGTGTTGTGGTGTCGATTCCTGCAATTCATGTGCGGGATGCTTTACTAGGTTTGTCCCATTGCTCGCGGCGAAACTTGGTCGTTGTCTCTCTAAGGCGTGATGAGGTCTCCGGGAGCGATCCCTCCCCCGGCATTTCAACTCTTCTCCAACGGTCAGCCTGTTACCGCGGCGTCCAGCCCTGCAACTCCAAACCCTCGGTGTCCAGTGTCCTCTTTTCCAAAACATGCACGAGTAGTGATTATTGGAGGTGGCGTTATCGGCACCTCTGCTCTCTACCATCTGGCGAGAGCCGGCTGGGCGGATTGCGTCTTGCTTGAGAAAAACGAACTGACAGCTGGCTCGACCTGGCATGCGGCGGGCAATGTCCCGACCTTTTCCTCATCGTGGTCGATTATGAACATGCAGCGCTACTCGGCGCAGCTTTATCGCGACCTGGGAGAAACCGTCGATTATCCGATGAATTACCACGTCACCGGATCGATCCGTCTCGGCCACACCAAGGAGCGGCTGCAGGAATTCAAGCGGGTCGTCGGCATGGGGCGCTACCAGGGAATGGACCTGGACATCGTGACGCCAATCGATCTGAAGGCACACTACCCCTTCTTGGAGACACAGGATCTGACCGGCGCGCTCTATGACCCCTACGATGGCGACATCGACCCCGCGCAACTTACGCAGGCTCTCGCCAAAGGAGCGCGCGATCTCGGGGCGACGATCATCCGGTTCTGCCCAGTCAGCGGTGCACGTCGCGCGAACGGCGAATGGGTAATCTCGACCCCGCAAGGTGACATCCGCTGCGAGTACGTTGTCAACGCGGCCGGCTATTACGCTGGAAAGGTCGGAAAGATGTTCGGGCGCGACGTGCCCATGATGGTGATGAGCCATCAGTACATCCTCTTTGAAGAGATTCCCGAACTGGCCGCCTGGACGCGCGAAACCGGGCACAAGTTGCCGCTGCTGCGCGACGTCGATAGTTCCTACTACCTGCGGCAGGAAAAGAACGGCATGAACCTTGGCCCATACGAGCGCAATTGCCGCGCTCACTGGGCGACGCCAGACGACCCAATGCCGGAAGATTTCTCCTTCCAGCTCTTTGCGGACGACCTCGAGCGACTGGATTGGTATTTGAACGATGCGATGGAACGGGTGCCGATCCTGGGAACTGCCGGCATGTCGCGCATCATCAACGGGCCGATCCCCTATACGCCCGATGGAAATCCGTTGATAGGTCCAATGCCAGGCGTGCCGAACGCATTCGAGGCTTGCGTCTTCACCTTTGGCATCTGTCAGGGAGGCGGGGCCGGAAAGGTGCTGGCCGAGTGGGTGATCGAAGGACAGACCGAATGGGACATGTGGTCTTGTGATCCTCGCCGCTTCACCGCGTTCGCCGCCACGTCGGACTATTGCGTTGCCAAGGGCATGGAAGTCTACGGACACGAATACGCCATGCATTTTCCCAAACATTCGTGGGCGGCTGGGCGCAATCGCAAACTGTCGCCGATCCATGATCGCATCGCCGCGCTTGGCGCTCAGTTTAAGCCTTTCAACGGTTGGGAGCGCGCGAACTGGTTTGCACAGCCTGGTGATGACACCTCGGAAGCTGCCACCCAGACCTGGAGCCGCGCCGGGCCGTGGCAGAAGCGCATCGAGAGCGAATGCCGCGCCGTCACCGAGGCAGCGGGCATACTGGACCTGCCAGGCTTCTCCCGTTATCGGGTAAAGGGTTCTGGTGCGACCGCATGGCTCACAGAGCTGACTGTCGGAAAAATGCCGAAACCCGGTCGTATCGGCCTGGCCTATTTTGCCGATGAAAGGGGACGGATCGTTACCGAGAACTCGGTGATGGTCATCGATGAGGACTATTTCTACCTCATCACCGCGGGCACCGCTCAGTGGCACGATTTGGAATGGTTGAAACGCAATCTGCCAGCGCAGAGGCAGTTCGAAATCGAAGACGTCACAGACCGCTTCACCTGTCAGATACTCTCTGGCCCGAAGTCTCGCGACATCCTTGCTCTTGTTAGCAACGCAGACCTCCACAAAAGCTGGTTGACGCATCAGACTGCCGAAATCGCCGGGCGTACCTGCACGTTGGTCCGGGTGTCCTTCGCCGGCGAACTTGGCTGGGAAATCCATACCGATATCACAGACACGGAAGCCGTCTTCGACGCGCTGTGGGAGGCCGGCAAGCAGTTTGGTCTGAAGCCATTCGGGATGGAGGCCCTGGACTCACTTCGCATCGAAAAGGGATACCGCACCTGGAAAGGGGACCTGTCGACCGACTACACCATCCTCCAAGCGGGCCTCGAGCGCTTCGTGGACTGGGCCAAGCCGCAGTTCAAAGGCAAACGCGCGCTTGAAAGCGAGAAACAGCAAGGTGTGACCAAGCGGTTCGTGGTCCTGACGGTCGATGCTGGAGATGCCGACGCCCCCTATATGTCGACGATCTGGCACGGCGGAGAGGTGGTCGGCGAAACAACTTCCGGCAATTGGGGCTACCGCATCGGCAAGTCCGTAGCCCTCGGCATGCTGCGTTCCGAACTGGCTGCACCAGGTACCGAAGTCGAGATCGAAATCTACGGCGAACGCCGCAAGGCACTGGTGCACCCCGATCAACCCCTCTTCGACCCCAAAAACGAAAGATTGCGCGCATGACCAAGCCGGTCCCATCCAAGGCCTGGGCCGTCATCATCGGCGGCGGCGTCTCCGGTTGTTCGGTCGCCTATCATCTGGCCAAACTCGGCTGGAGCGATATCGTGCTGCTCGAGCGCAAGCAGCTGACGTCAGGCACGACATGGCACGCCGCCGGCCTGATTGGCCAGTTGCGTGGCTCGCAGAATATGACGCGGCTGGCGAAATATTCGGCCGATCTTTACGTCAAGCTGGAAGCCGAGACCGAGGTTGGCACCGGCATGCGCCAAGTCGGCTCGATCACCGTGGCGCTCACCGAGGAGCGCAAGCACGAGATCTATCGGCAGGCGTCTCTCGCCCGCGCCTTCGATGTCGACGTGCGCGAGATTTCACCCAATGAAGTCAAAGAGATGTACCCACATCTCAACGTTTCCGATGTGGTCGGCGCGGTGCATTTGCCGCTCGACGGCCAATGCGACCCGGCCAACATCGCCATGGCCTTGGCCAAGGGCGCGCGCCAGCGCGGCGCGACCATCGTCGAGAACGTGAAGGTGACCAAGGTCCATACCAGGGCCGGCCGCGTCACCGGCGTGTCCTGGGCGCAAGGGGATGAGCAAGGCACGATCGAGGCCGATGTCGTCGTCAATTGCGCCGGCATGTGGGCGCGCGAGCTCGGCCGCCAGAACGGCGTCACCATCCCGCTGCACGCCTGCGAACATTTCTATCTCGTCACCGAGCCGATCGCCGGGCTCTCCCGCCTGCCGGTGCTACGCGTGCCGGACGAGTGCGCCTACTACAAGGAAGATGCCGGCAAGATGATGCTCGGCGCTTTTGAACCGGTAGCCAAACCGTGGGGCATGAACGGCATAAGCGAGGATTTCTGCTTCGACCAGTTGCCCGCGGACATGGAGCATTTCGAGCCGATCCTGGAAATGGGCGTCAACCGAATGCCGATGCTGGCGACCGCGGGCATTCACACTTTCTTCAACGGCCCTGAAAGCTTCACCCCCGACGATCGCTACTATCTTGGCGAGGCGCCGGAGCTACGCGGCTACTGGATGGCGACCGGCTATAATTCGATCGGCATCGTCTCCTCTGGCGGCGCCGGCATGGCGCTGGCGCAGTGGATCAACGATGGCGAAGCGCCGTTCGACCTGTGGGAAGTCGACATCCGCCGCGCCCAGCCGTTCCAGAAGAACCGCCGCTACCTTAAGGAACGCGTTTCGGAAACGCTCGGCCTGCTCTATGCCGATCACTTTCCCTACCGGCAGATGGCGACATCGCGCAATGTCAGGCGCTCGCCTTTGCACGAGCATCTGAAGGCGCGCGGCGCCGTGTTCGGCGAGGTCGCCGGCTGGGAGCGCGCCAACTGGTTCGCCCGCGAAGGACAGGAGCGCGAATACCGCTATTCCTGGAAGCGGCAGAACTGGTTCGACAACCAGCGCGAGGAACATCTGGCGGTCCGCACCAAGGTCGGCCTGTTCGACATGACCTCGTTCGGCAAGATCCGCGTCGAGGGGCGTGACGCATGCGCCTTCCTGCAAAAGCTCTGCGCCAACGATATGGACGTAGCGCCGGGCAAGATCGTCTACACCCAGATGCTCAACCAGCGCGGCGGCATCGAGAGCGATCTGACCGTTTCGCGACTGTCTGGGACGGCCTACTTCCTGGTCGTGCCCGGCGCGACGCTGCAACGCGATCTCGCCTGGCTCAGAAAACATCTCGCCGATGAATTCGTTGTCATCACCGATGTCACCGCTGCCGAAAGCGTACTCTGCCTGATGGGTCCGGATGCGCGAAAGCTGATCCAGAAAGTCAGCCCCAACGATTTCTCCAACGAGAACAATCCGTTCGGCACCTTCCAGGAGATCGAGATCGGCATGGGCCTCGCCCGCGCCCACCGCGTCACCTATGTCGGCGAACTCGGCTGGGAGCTGTATGTCTCGACCGACCAGGCGGCGCACGTCTTCGAGGCAATCGATGAAGCAGGTGCGGATGCCGGCCTGAAACTCTGCGGCTTGCATACGCTGGATTCCTGTCGCATCGAAAAGGCCTTCAGGCATTTCGGCCACGACATCACCGACGAAGACAATGTGCTTGAGGCCGGCCTCGGCTTTGCCGTGAAGACGGCCAAGGGAGACTTCCTCGGCCGCGATGCGGTGCTGAAGAAGAAAGAAACCGGCCTGTCGCGCCGGCTGGTGCAGTTCCGCCTGAACGACACCGAGCCGCTGCTCTTCCACAACGAGGCGATCCTGCGCGACGGCAAGATCGTCGGTCCGATCACCTCGGGCAATTACGGCCATCATCTCGGCGGCGCTATCGGGCTTGGTTACGTGCCTTGCAAGGGCGAGAGCGAGGCGGACGTCCTGTCGTCGTCCTACGAGATCGAGATCGCCGGCGAGCGCTTTGCGGCGGAGGCGTCGCTTAAGCCGATGTACGATCCGAAGTCGGAACGGGTGCGGATGTAGCCGGTGGGCAGGCTTACCGCTGCGAAGAATTTCGAAAGCACCAATTGGTGCTTCTGCATGAGGGAGGAAAGTCCATGCCGCTCGCAATGAACCGTGAGGTTTTCATTACTTGTGCCGTGACCGGATCCGGCGGCTCGCAGGACCGCAGCCCGCATGTGCCGCGCTCGCCCAAGCAGATCGCCGATTCCGCCATCGACGCGGCAAAGGCCGGAGCGGCGATCGTCCACTGCCATGTGCGCGATCCCGAGACCGGCAAGCCCAGGCGCGACGTGCATCTCTACCGTGAAGTGACCGAGCGCATCCGCGCGGCAGACGTTGACGTGGTACTGAACCTGACCGCCGGCATGGGCGGCGACATGGTGTTCGGCCCGCCGGAAAACCCGCTGCCGCTGAACGAAAAAGCCACCGACATGGGCGGTGCCAGCAACCGCATTGAGCACGTCCGCCAGTGCCTGCCGGAAATCTGCACGCTCGACTGCGGCACGATGAATTTCGCCGAGGCCGACTATGTCATGACCAATACGCCCGGCATGCTGCGTGCCATGGGCGGCATGATGACGGCGCTCGGCGTCAAGCCAGAGATCGAAGCCTTCGACACCGGGCATCTGTGGTTCGCCAAACAGTTGGTCGAGGAACAGGTACTCAAGCCAGATGCGCTGGTGCAGCTCTGCATGGGAGTGCCGTGGGGGGCGCCGGACGACCTCAACACCTTCATGGCGATGGTCAACAATGTGCCGTCGACCTGGAGCTGGTCGGCCTTTGCCATCGGCCGCAACCAGATGGCCTACGTCGCTGCCGCGGTGCTCGCCGGCGGAAATGTCCGTGTTGGCCTGGAAGACAATCTGTGGCTGGACAAGGGTGTGCTCGCCACCAACGCGCAGCTGGTCGAACGGGCCGCCAGCATCGTAACCAATCTGGGCGCCAGGATCCTTGGACCCGAGGAAGTGCGCAAGAAGCTCAATCTGACCAAGCGCGCGCCTTTCGCCAAAGGCTAAGTGAAGGATTGCGTGGGAACGGAGGAAGAAATGGATACCGTCAAATTTACAGCAATGAAGGATGGAACCAAGGAGGAGTACGAGTTTCTGGCAGCTCATGAGGCCGAATTCGCGTCTGGGACCGCCGAGCGGCTGCTCGACGCGCTGGTGCAGCTCGACGAGGGCCTGTCCGGTTACAAGATCACCCGGCTCGGCCATTCGCTGCAGGCGGCGACCCGCGCTTGGCGCGACGGCGCCGACATCGACTGGATTGTTGCCGCCGTTTTGCACGACATCGGCGACATCTACGCGCCTTACAATCACGACGAATATGCGGCTTCGATCCTAAAGCCGTTCGTGCGCGAGCAATGCACCTGGGTGGTGGAAAAGCATGGCGATTTCCAGCGCCTCTATTACGCGCATTTGGTCGGTGGCAATCAGCACGCGCGCGATAGATACGCCGATCACCTTTACTACGACGATTGCGATGAGTTTTGCGAGCGCTGGGATCAGGCCAGCTTCGATCCGACTTACGATACCTTCGACATTGAATTCTTCCGTCCGATGGTGATGGAGGTTTTCGCCCGCAAGGCTTACGATCCCAAGGTGACGCGGATCGGCGAGCGCGTTCCACTGCTCGACCCTGTAGTCGCCGCACAAAGGGCGGCAAAAGCTTGAAACATGAGGCTGCAGTCTCAGGCAGCCTTCGCCCCGCAAGCCGGGCCTGACTTTATCGATCCCCGCCATGCGAAGGGGGACGTGCGTTTTTGCTTGGCCGGTTTCGGTCAGAGGTCGAGAACCAACTTGGCTGTCTTAGCGCGCGAGCAGCATACGGTCATAACCGTATTGCTTTCGCGCTCTTCCGGCGTCAGCAGGTTGTCATCGCGGTGGTCCGGTACACCCTCCAGCACAGTTGTCAGGCAGGTGCCGCAATAGCCCTCCTCGCACACGCTTTCGACGTGAATGCCTTCGGCTCGCAAGACTTGAAGGATGGTCTTGTCCGGCGGCACTGTAAGCGTCTTGTCGGAGCGGCGAAGCTCTATCTGGAAGCTGCCCGCTGACCTTTCGTCTTTGGGGTGAGCACCGGATGCAGTGAACGCCTCCCAATGGATTCGCGACTCCCGGAAATTGGCTTCCTTAGCCTTGTTGATAACGGCATCAATCAAGCCGCGTGGACCACACACGTAGACATGGCTATCCGAGGGCGCCGATCGAAGCAGATCCAACACGTTGAGCCCTCGCGAAGGATCGCCCTCATCGTGGACGAACTCGACGGAAAGGGGTTCCAAGGCATGCACATCCCGTAAGAAGGCGGTGTCGGCACGAGTCCGCGTGCAATAGAATAGCCGCCATTCGCGTCCTTGCTTCTCCAGCGCACGCGCCATGCTGAGAATGGGCGTGATGCCGATACCGCCGGCAATCAGAATGTGCGGGACCTGTTCGTCGTCCAGTGCAAAATTATTGACGGGGGCCGAAATCTCGATGATGGCTCCCTCGCACAGGACATCGTGCATCTCTGCCGAGCCACCACGGCCGGCCAGTTCCCGGAGAATACCCAAGCGGTAGGACGAACCATCATCTGGGTCGCTCACCAGCGAATACTGCCGGACTGTGCCCGAAGGCATCTTCACGAGCGTATGAGCTCCAGGCGTCCACGACCACAGAGGCTGGCCGTCGACGGGAGCCAGTTCAAATGCCTTGATCCTTTCCGTCTCGGACGTGATCCGAGAAACGCGCACCTTTCGCCAAGTCTCGCTCATATTATGTTCCGTTCTTAACCAGGCGATTGATAACATTGGAGATCAGTCGCTGCGTTCCGAATGCGACACATGAACGAGCGAAGGCGACGTCGGTGTGAGCACGAAAGTCCGCCGATCCAGGCCAGCGATCCAGACCAGCGTACCGGATCGGTCGAGAATTTCGCCACATCGGTCCCAATCGGCTCCCTGCCTAGACCACTCTCGAAACATGTTCCGGATTGCGGGCCGAGAACGTGTTTGTCAGCCAGTCTGGAAAAGAGTCAAGCACCTCCTACCCTTTCGTAACAGGACTTGGGTAGCGTCGTATTTGGCGCGTCACGCGTCGCCTGCTGCACAATGAAAGTTATCCGGTTTGGGAGGATTGCAGGGTCACGGGCACGGAGGCTCTAGCAGCCGGATAAGTGTCCTCATTGTGAAACTGAGGAGACTGACATGTCTGTCGAAATCAAGCGTCCGGCCGCGTTACGCCGCAACAGCACCACGCCAACTGAATTCGTGCCCGTCGCTGCGGATGCGGGTTCGCTGCAGAATCACGACGAATATATGAACGGCGCGTTTCCGCTTGAGGTGCGCCCTGCCTATCGGCCGATGAAGGAAATCAAGAAGCTGCTGATCGAGATGAAGAATGACGGTCGCTGGGACGGCAACTCCCGCTACCTCTCGCTGAAGGGCAACGATAGCGACTACAATTCAACGATACCCACCATGTGGGTGACGGTGCACTTGTTGCGCCCTGGCGAATGTATCGAGATGCATCGCCATACGCCCGGCTCCGTTTATCACGTCATTTCGGGCACCGGCTACTCGACGATCAACGAGTATCGCATCGATTGGGAAGCAGGCGACACATTCTCGTGCCCTTCGAATTCCTATCATGAGCATTGGAACACCGGAACTGAGGACTCCTATATGTGGACCGTTCAGGATCTGCCGACATACTCTTACAACCGGATGGCGACGTTCCAGTTCGGCGATTCCGAGAAGATGGATTTCCTTCACAAATCTCGCCGTATCGTCAAGAAGTAGCGAATTTCCAGCGCATCCTCCCAGCGCTTGCGGCCGCTTCAAAGAAGCGGCCGCACTTTCTTAGGGCTAACCGCATCTTGAGGAGCCCATCTTGAATACGTTTGACCCCCTGTCGCCGGAATTCGCGCGAGCGCCCTTTGAGCACCTTGCTGCAATGCGGGGCATCGGCAAGCCATATGTGCATACCAACACGCTGAAACGACTGGTGTCGATTTTCAGCTATGCCGATTGTGATGCGGTCCTTCAGGATCACGAAAACTGGTCGAGCGATCGCGGAGAATCCGTCCGCAAAGCCGGGCTTGGCGATGCAATGATCCTTCTGTTCGATGATCCGCCAGACCACACACGTCGACGCAACGCGGTGAAGCGACAGTTCATGCCGACTGCCCTAGCCGGCATGAAGACGGCTATTGAAAGCAGGGTAGGCCAGCTACTGGCGGACGCTAATGGCAAAGCAATCGACTTTGTCACCGCGATCGCCGCCCCGCTGACCATTTCGACGATCGGTCTCATGCTCTCCATTGAGGATGACGACATCGAACGCGTGCGCGGGTGGACCGAAAAATTGGCACGCATCGATGGCTTGGCTAACTTTCTCCACCAACCCGATGATTGGATGGAGCAGGCGGCCAGCTCGACCCTCAACGAGATGGCTGATTTCTTCTCCGCAAAGATAAGATCGCACGACGGCCAACGGAATGACCTGCTTTCTGTTTTGTTGGCTTCGGAACTCAGCCGCGACGAAGCTGTCTCGATGGCGAAGTTCATGTTGCATGCTGGCAACGAGACGACCACGAACCTGCTGTCGCAACTGGTCTTGTTGCTGATAGAGCATCAAGATCAGTATGCTCGTTTGAAGGCTGGTCCCGAACTGATATCGGGCGCCATAGACGAAGCCTTGAGGTTGCGTGGATCGTTTCGCGAAACAGAACGCGTATCCAAGCTCGACTGTGAGTTCTCCGGCGTGAAGATCCTAAAGGGCGACACGGTCGTCACGTGGCTTGCAAGCGGTAATCGCGATCCCTCTGTCTTCGTCGAGCCGGATCGCTTTGACATCGCACGGCAGCCAAATCGCCACCTGTCATTTGCTCGTGGCATCCACACATGCCTCGGCAACATGCTGGCCAAGAGCGAAGCAGCAGCGTTTCTTGGCGCACTCATCCAGCATGATGCGACTCTGGAACTGGTGGGGGACAATGCGGTGACATGGTCAGACAATCCGCTCATGAACGGACTGACCAAGCTCGTCGTTCGCATTACGCAGAAATAGCCGAAAGCTTCCCGGAGAAAGGAAAGGAAGTAGGGGCCACCGCTGGTGGGGGGGCCCCTACTTAGGTTTCAGATCAAACGTTCCTAGGCTTCGACCCACCAGCGCTCGACGAACCGATAGTTGTCGACGCCAATAAGGCTGCCAAGTTTGCCGTGGTTGACTTTGGTGGAGCTGGCAAGGACGAGATCGGCAAACATGGGAACCACCGCCCCGCCGTCGTCACGAATGATCTGCTGCATTTCCGAGAACATCTCGTGGCGTTTGGCAGTGTCGAGCTCGGTTTTTGAAGCGCTCAGTAACTGGTTGAACTTTTCGTTTTTCCAATGCGTGTCGTTCCAGGCGGCACTGCCAGCATAGGCAAGTTCAAGCTGAGCGCCAGCTGTCGCGAGACCGCCCCAGAACACGCTTGTGAAAGGCTTCAGCATCCACACATTCGACCAATAGCTATCGTTAGGTTCCCGCACAACGTTGATTGTAATGCCGGCCTTCTTCGCGCTTTCCGAATACAGGGTGGCAGCGTCGACCGCGCCGGGGAAAGCCGCGTCAGCGGCGCTAAGCGAAACGTCCAGTTGATTGAGCCCGGCCTGTTTCATATACCATTTTGATTTGTCAGGATCGTAGTTGCGCTGCTCCAGCGAGGCTGCCTTCTCGGGGTAGGCCTTGCCAATTGGATGGTCGTTGCCGAGCGAGCCATATCCAGAAAGAACGTTGTCGATAAGCTGCTGACGATCCACGCCGAATTTCAGCGCCATCCGGACGTTATTGTCCTTGAACGGAGCAGCATCGGTGAACATGGCGAAGGTGTAGTGAAGATTTCCCTCTACCTGGTCGATGCGGATCTTCATCGGCGGAAACGGCCGTTGGGACGTCATCCACAATCACGGCCACCTCACCTTCCATGTCGATCCCGTAGGCTTCGTCGGCCATGACGATGGGATCGCGAGGGCCAAGAAAGCTGTCAGAGCCACCCTGATACATCAGCGGATCACCCCAGAAGCTCTTGGGCATCTCGGCGTTGCGGGCCTTTCGCACCAGTTCGACGTGATTAACGTAAGCCGAGCCGTCAGCCCACTGGTAAGCACGCGGAAGTGGCGAGCAGACGTCACCTTCATAAAACCGTGTAGAGGGTTGCAAGCCTGCC
Organism: Mesorhizobium sp. M1329; assembly: GCF_040318035.1. Classification (NCBI taxonomy): domain Bacteria; kingdom Pseudomonadati; phylum Pseudomonadota; class Alphaproteobacteria; order Hyphomicrobiales; family Phyllobacteriaceae; genus Mesorhizobium; species Mesorhizobium sp. M1329. The sequence goes on from NZ_JAMYLN010000006.1 coordinate 216,399, forward strand.
TCGAGGCCCTCGGCGGCCTCTCGAAGTCGGGGAGCAGCATGTCGCCAGTCATCGATGGCTGCCTGAAGAGTGCGAGCGATATGACCGACTTCGCAACAGCGGCTTAGATCCCTTGAGACGACGACAAGCCTTCCGTCCCTGGTTGTGTCTCTGATCGCTGCAAGTTTCATTCCGCCAAACCGTCCTTCTTCACTTCGTGGCATCAAACTTCATGAATTGACGCGTAGTTGAGGCATCATTTGATGCCTGGGGTTCCGTCAAATTTCCGGTCGAGGTGATCCCAGCATTCCAGGTAGCCCTCCTGCAGAGTCTCAAGCTCGGCAGCGTAGCGCGTCAGTTGCTGCGGATAGCGGGTCTCGAACATTAAGGCCAAGGTGTGGTCTAGCTTCACCGGCTTCAGTTCCACGCTGGATGCCTTCTCGAAGCCCATGGTATCGGGGCCATGCGGCAGCATCATATTGTGCAGACTCATGCCGCCCGGTACGAAGCCTTCTTCCTTGGCGTCGTATTGCCCCTCGATGAGACCCATGAATTCGCTCATGATATTGCGATGATACCAGGTGGGCGGAACGTGTGCTCGGCCACCAACCAGCGAGGCGGGAAGATGACGAAATCGACATTCGCCGTTCCCGATTCCTCAGTTGGCGCCGTGAGAACCGTGAAGATCGATGGATCAGGATGGTCGAACAGGATCGCGCCGACCGGCGAGTAGGTGCGCAGGTCGTATTTGAACGGGGCGTAATTGCCCTGCCAGGCAACCACGTCGAGCGGCGATGTCCGATCTCGCTGACGTAGAACTTGCCGCACCATTTTACATGTACGCGGCATGGCGTTTCCTTGTCCTCATAGGTAGCGACCGGTGTCTTGAAGTCGCGCGGGTTTGCGAGGCAATTTGCGCCGATAGGGCCGCGATCCGGCAGGGTGAACTTGGCACCGTAGTTTTCGCAGATATAGCCGCGCCAACGGATCCCTCGCCGAGCCGTGAGACCTTGAACATCATGCCTCGCGGGATCAGGCAGACCTCGGAAGGCTCAACATCGATGACGCCCATTTTAGTAAAAACGCGCATAGCGCCGAGCTGTGGCACAACCAACAGTTCGCCGTCGGCATTGAAGAAATAGTCGTTGACCATGTCGTCGTTGCGCCGCCATGCCGACCTGGGTCATGACGTCGCCGGCCGCCGTCATGGTGCGGATACCGGCAAGGAAGTTGAGTTTTTCCGTTGGGGCCGGGATCGGGTCCCAGCGCAACTGGCCGAGCGGCAGGGAATGATCACCGAGGCACGGCGCCGATTTCCAGAACGGGTAGCTGGCATTAGAAAACCGGCGCGTGTGCCGCACGCTGGGGCGGATGCGGTAGAGCCAGGATCGCTCATTCGTGCCACGGGGTGCGGTAAAGGGCGAGCCTGACAACTGCTCGGCATATAGTCCGAAGTTGCACTTCTGCGGACTGTTCTGGCCCTGCGGCAGCGCGCCCGGAAGAGACTCCGTCTCGAAGTCGTTGCCGAAGCCGGGCTGTATTTTACAGTGTTTGCGCGGTGTATCGGTGCCTGGGCCATTTTCGAAATCTCCGTTCCGCGAAAAATCTAATCTGGTAGCGTTGCCAACCGTCACGTTTGGAACCAATCAGGGCTCGGTCTCACCTTGGCTGGCAGGCGGCGCGATCGAGGTCGAAAGGGGCCAGCCGATTAGGCGAGCCCTCATCTTGTTTTGAAGTTGTTACACTCTGTCGGCGTTTAACCGAGCGACGGCTTCCGGTCGCATCATGGCCCTTACCGCCCCGATGACGGCAGCCACCAGGATCATGGACGGCAGCGCGACAGCCAACGGGCCCGGAGTGCCAGTGAGGATGTCGAAACCGCTAATGCCGAAGTAAGCCACGGCAGCAAAGCCTACAGCAGCGATGGCAGGCATAATCTTCGTCTTGATCGGCTGGTTCGGTTCCAGTTCCGGGTTCCTGTTGAAGAATGCGATGACTGCGATGCAGACCGCCAGCATCAGAAGGATGATGCAGATGACGGCTACGTTCGCGATCCATGCGAACAGGGTAAGTAGCGGATCGAGGCCGGCGACGGCGAAGACCGAGATCACCGCGAGTGCTATGACCGTCTGCACGATCGTGGCGCGATGAGGACTCTGATAGTTGTCGTGAGTGCGACCGAGCCAGGCCGGCACAAGACCTTCTTTGCCGAGGAAGTAGAAATACCGGGCGACATGATTGTGGAAGGCCAGTAGGCAGGCGAATACACTGGTCACGAACAACACGCGCATCAACACAGCCAGCCAGTTGCCGACATATTGGTTCGCAATGTTGAACACGAACTGGATCGGGTCGCCGATATTCTGCAGCTGGGTTACAATCGTGGACGTGCCCGCAGCCTCGACGATCCAGATGGTCGAGATGGAATAGAAAACGCCGATCAGGAGGACTGCCGCGTATGTGGCGAGCGGAATGGTCCGCTTCGGATTTTTCGCCTCATCACTGTAGAGGGTTGTGGCTTCAATACCGATGTAGCAGCCGAAGGCAAACACGAATGTGACACCCAGTGCGGACGTGCTTGGCATACCCGACAGCGAGAGCGGGGCGAGATTGAAGCCACCTGGAACGCCTTTGTAGACGATCATCAGGTCAAGGATCAAAACCACCGCGAATTCGGCGATGACAAGAATACCGAGTACCTTCGCGGAAAGGTCGATGCGCCGATAGGCAAGGACTCCGATCAAGGCCGACGCGCAAAGACTGAATGCCCACCACGGCACTGAGACACCGGTGAACGTCTTCACCAGATCGGTGCAGACAGGGCCGAACATTCCCGACATGCCGATCTGCATGCAATTGTAGCCGAGAAGCGCCACAATTGCGGCCGCTCCGCCGGCGGTCTTTCCTAGTCCTCTTGTAATCAGGGTGTAGAACGAAGCCGCATTGTGCACGTGGCGGGCCATCGTCACGTAGCCCACCGAGAATATTAATACCAGTATCATCATCAGCATGAAGGCCGGCACGATCGCCGTGCCGTTGCCGAAGAGAATGGCGACGGGCAACACGCCCGCCATATTGGTGAGCGGGGCTACGGCGGACACCACCATCAAGGTGATAGCCGCCGCACCTAGTGTTCCTGCCCGCAGCCCGCGATCAGCCGAGGTTGTTTCTTTAGACATCCAAATTCCCCTTCTAGAGTGTCTCGGCGCCATTGGTTCATTATTATCACCGATGGTTAATTATAATGTGATTTTTTTTTGAAATGTCAACAGCTCCCGCACCACCGCTATTTTGCGATGTCATACTTGACATCGGTCAGACCTTGGACCAAAAATATATCTGACGGATATAATAGTGAACCGAGCCAACCCCAATAGGCTGGATGATGGATGACACGCAGGGTCTGCTTGCCAGGCGCGAGAAATTGCTCGGAAAGAACACCTCGATCTTCTATGAAAATCCTGTGCATCTCGTCCGCGGAGAGGGTGTCTGGCTGTGGGACGCGGACGGCAAGCGTTATCTAGACTGCTACAACAACGTGCCCCATGTCGGCCATTGCCACCCGTATGTAGTGGATGCGATCTGCCGACAGGCTTCAACGCTGAACACACACACCCGGTATCTCCACGAAGGCATCCTGAACTACGTGGAACGACTTTTGGGTTACTTCGACGATTCGCTGGATGCCGCCATGCTGACCTGTACCGGTAGCGAGGCGAACGACATCGCTCTTCGGATGGCACAAGCCGTCACAGGAAAGACGGGGGTAATCGCAACAGACTTCACCTACCACGGAAACACGACCGCCGTTTCCCAGTTGTCGACCCGTATGCCACCTGTCGGAGGCTACGGCGGCCATGTCCGTCATGTACCGGCACCCGACAGTTACCGGCCACTGGGTGGGGTTGCGGGCGAACCCTTTGCCGCTGCTTTCACCGCTGAGGTAGAGAAGGCGATCCGTTCGCTTGACGAGAGCGGACACGGGTTCTCGGCTTTGATCGTCGACCCGTTCTTTGCCAACGAGGGCTTCCCCGATTTGCCCAAGGGGTTCTTGACGGGAGCGGCCGAAGCGGTGCGAAAGGCTGGCGGCCTCCTAATTGCCGACGAAGTCCAACCTGGGTTTGGCAGGACTGGCGACAACATGTGGGGACATCAGCATGCGGGCATCGTTCCCGATGTCGTCACACTGGGCAAGCCGATGGGGAACGGACACCCCATTGCTGGTGTCGTGGCGGGATCGGAGACCCTGAACGCATTCCGCAAGGCGTTTCGATACTTCAACACATTTGGCGGCAATCCAGTTTCCTGTGCGGCGGGTATCGCTGTACTCGACGTCCTGGAAGACGAGAAACTGGTCGAAAACGCAAAAAGAGTCGGCAAATACGCCAAGGACAGTCTGTTGCGGTTGGCGGAAAAGCATTCCGTCATCGGCAACGTACGCGGCAGCGGACTGTTTTTCGGGGCGGAACTTGTCCTCGACAGGGCAGAGAAGACGCCCGCGCCTGAACTCGCAACGCGGCTCATCAACGAAATGCGCAGTCGAGGGGTTTTGATGGGCAAGCTCGGAATTCACCAATGCGCGACGAAAATCCGCCCTCCGATGCCGTTCACGACGGAAAATGCCGACCTGTTGATCGGCACCCTCGATGAGGTGCTGACAGCACTCTAGGGAGATTTGTCGTGGGAGACATAGCCGAGGCGCTATCTGCACGCCTGTCACTTAGAGCGAAGGAAGCACTCGCTCATTGGGGACTTTCCACCCAGCAGCCGGACCTCCTGAAGTACCGTGAGAATGCCATCTTCAGGATTGCACTTTCAGATGGGCGCTCCGCAGTCCTGAGGCTCCACCGTCCTGGATACCACAGCGCCGCGGCCCTTGGTTCGGAGTTGCAGTGGATGAAGGTGCTGAGGCAAGGCGGAATCGAGGTCCCGACGCCCCTCCCCACTCTCAACGGCGACGACTATATAGCGCTGCCTTCAAGCGTGGACTTTCCCGAACAGAACGCCGACATCGTGTCTTGGCTCTCCGGAGCGGCCCCTAGGCCAATCGGGCGTGATGCTGGTGCACGAACCGCAGGATCTCGTTCGTTTGTTCAGCGCCGTCGGAAACAAGATGGCCGATCTCCACAACATCAGTGACGCCTGGGCATGCGGCGATGGTTTCGACCGTCCATCCTGGGACAAGGACGGTTTGCTCGGAGAGACCCCTCTATGGGGACGTTTCTGGGATTTTGACGCTCTGTCGGTGGCAGACCAGGACAAACTCGATAGGTTGCGCGCTATCTTGTCGTCCGAAATCGAGCGCGTCCAGAACCTTGATTTCGGCCTGATCCATGCAGACCTCGTCAGGGAAAACGTCCTGGTGACGCCAAGTTCCGTCCAATTCATAGATTTCGATGACTCCGGCTACGGGTGGCGTGTCTTCGATATCGCAACGACCTTATTGCGCAACCGCAAGGAGCCCCACTACCCGGCAATCAAGAAGGCGGTTCTCGATGGCTATAGGCAAAGCAGGGTACTGTCTGAACGTTCTGAATCGCTGCTGCCGCTCTTCATGCTTCTGCGCAGTCTTACGTACATTGGATGGATCGGAGAACGCCCGGAATTGGCAGACAATGGCGCACGCTTGTCACGCTACCTGGCCGATTCATACTGTCTTGCGGACGACTACCTCGGCACAGGCTGGTGATTTTGAACGCGGTTCCTTCTGCAATCTGGTGGCGTAGCAAAGGATAATCTCATGCCTTCGGCAGTCGACGAAAGCAGGCCTGTAGCCCTGATAACCGGCGGAGGTACCGGGATCGGTGCAGCCATTGCATTGAAATTGGCGTCCACGCATTTCGTCGCAATCTGCGGGCGAAGAGAGACAGTCCTGCGAACCGTCGCCAACCAGACGGGCGGACTTGCGATTGCGACTGACATAAGCGTGCCCGCCGACGCGGCAGCCGTGGTTGAAAAGGTCGTTGCCCATTTCGGTCGCCTGGATTCGCTGGTCCTGAACGCAGGCACCGTCATCGCCGCATCTATCTCGGAGATGTCCATTGTCGATTGGCAAACCCAAATCGACGTCAATCTAACTGCGCCGTTTGTAATGGCGAAAGCTGCAATTCCGCATTTGCTGCGCACGAAAGGAGCGATCGTCACAATCTCGTCCGTTGCGGGCGCAACGGCAGGTGCCGGGCTGGCCGCCTACAGCTCGTCAAAAGCCGGAGTGACGCTCCTGACCCAGACGATAGCCTTTGAATACGCTCGCCACGGCCTTCGCGCCAACGTGATTGCTCCGGGGTGGGTGCGAACAGAGATGGCTGATATGGAAATGGGCATGCTGACCGAAGGCGGCGATCCCGAACCAGGATATAGCCGTGTCACGCGGCTCGTGCCGCAACGACGGGCAGCCGACGCGAGCGAAATAGCAAATGTCGCCGCGTTCCTCCTGTCGCCGGAGGCCTCTTACGTCAACGGCGCCCTGATCAACGTCGACGGAGGCAGCAGCGTGGTCAATCAAGGACTGGTGGAATTCGACCAAGCTTGAAGGCCGAGATCGGACTGCTGCGGTACTCTGCCCTTCCCTTGGAAGAGTCGCGTAGACCAATCTGGACCGGTTCCAACGATATCCAAGGCAGCCCACGGCTGGCACGGGCAAAAAACCTACGCTTGGTGCTTCCGCCATTCGATCCTTGAAGCCGCCAGGGCTCCGGAGGCACCGGTTAGCCCGTCGTGCACCCGTCAAGCAAAGACGATCGTCTTGTGGCCATTGAGCATGACCCGACCCTCCAGGTGCAACTTCACCGCCCGGGCCAGCACTCTGCTTTCGATATCGCGGCCGGTGGCAACGAAATCGTCGGCGCTCATCGTATGTGTCACGCGCTCCGTCTCTTGGTCGATGATCGGCCCTTCGTCGAGATCAGGCGTCACATAGTGCGCTGTCGCGCCGATCAGCTTGACGCCGCGTTCAAAGGCCTGGTGATAAGGCTTCGCTCCCTTGAATGACGGCAGGAAGGAGTGATGGATGTTGATGACTTTTCCGAACAATCGGGTGGAGAGGCTGTCCGAGAGCACCTGCATATAACGGGCTAGCACCACAAGATCGGCCTCCGTCTCCCGCACGAGAGCGAACAGCGTCTCCTCCCGTTCCGCCTTGTTGTCCTTCGTGATGTTGAAGACGTGATAGGGGATGCCTTCCATCTCCGCGATTCGGCGGCTGTCCTCATGGTTCGACACGATGGCTACAACCTCGGCCTGCAGCCACCCAACCCGGATTTGGTAGAGCAGATGCAGCATCGCATGGTCGAACCTGGAGACCATGATAACGATCTTCGGCTTGCGGCCGGCGTCGACGCAGTCGGCTTTGATGTCGAAGCGGTCCAACACAGGCTTGAGGGCGTGTTCAACCTGCTTGCTCGTTGTGGGCTCCCTGAATTCGGCGGCGATGCGCATGAAGAAGCGGTTGGAAACGCGGTCCCAGAACTGATTGCTCTCCGCAATATTGGCGCCGAGGGCGGAAAGCTCCGTCGCGACCGCCGCGACGATGCCGGGTCGGTCGTCGCAGGACAGGGTAATTGTGTGGGATTGCGGCACGTTTTCAGTCCCCTTCGTGTCAAATTCTGGCAAGTTCCGGCAGGGCATCAAAAAGGTCCGCGACGAGGCCGTAGTCGGCAACCTGGAAAATCGGCGCTTCCTCGTCCTTGTTGATGGCGACGATGACCTTGCTATCCTTCATGCCGGCGAGATGTTGGATGGCGCCAGAGATGCCGACGGCAATGTAGAGATCAGGGGCCACCACCTTGCCGGTCTGGCCGACCTGCCAGTCGTTCGGCGCATAGCCGGCATCGACGGCGGCGCGGGAAGCGCCGACGGCTGCACCGAGCTTGTCGGCGACGGGCAGGATGACCTCCTGGAATTTTTCCGAGGAGCCCAGCGCGCGACCGCCCGAAATGATGATCTTGGCCGAGGTCAGTTCCGGACGATCGGTCTCCGAGAGCTTGTTCTCGACGAAGGTGGACAGGCCGGGGTTGGCTGCGGCCTTCACGGTTTCGACCGTGGCCGAGCCGCCCTCGGGAGCCGCCTGGAAGGAAGCGGTGCGCACGGTGATCACCTTCTTGGCGTCGCTCGACTGCACCGTCTGGATGGCGTTGCCGGCATAGATCGGGCGCTTGAAGGTGTCGGGCGAGACGATCTCGATGATCTCGGACACCTGCGCGACATCGAGCAGGGCAGCCACGCGCGGCGCGACGTTCTTGCCCGACGAGGTCGCCGGCGCGATGATCGTGTCATAGGCGCCGGCTATGCTGACGACCAGTGCTGCCATTGGTTCGGCGAGGCGCTCGGTGAGCTCGTCGGCATCGGCCAGCAACACCTTGGTCACGCCCTTGAGCTTGGCGGCGGTGTCCGCCGCCGGCTTGGCGCCCTTGCCGGCTACCAGCACATGCACATCCGTGCCGATCTGCAGCGCTGCCGTCAGTGCCTTGGCGGTCTGGTCGGAAAGGGTGGCGTTGTCGTGTTCGGCAATCAGAAGAATAGCCATGTTGTTGTCTCCTTTTCCGATCGCTTACAGCACGCCGGCTTCGTTCTTCAGCTTGTCGACCAGCTCGGCGACGCTCTTGACCTTGACGCCCGCCTTGCGGCCGCTCGGCTCCTCGGTCTTGATCACCTTCAGGCGCGGCTTGACGTCGGCGCCGTAATCGGCCGGGCTCTTCTCGTCGAGCGGTTTCTTCTTGGCCTTCATGATGTTGGGCAGCGAGGCATAGCGCGGCTGGTTGAGGCGAAGGTCGGCGGTCACGATCGCCGGCATCCTCAGTTCCACGGTCTGCAGGCCGCCGTCGACTTCGCGCGTCACCTTGGCCTTGTCGCCGTCGAGCACGACCTTGGAAGCGAAGGTGCCCTGCGCCCAGCCCAGAAGCGCCGCCAGCATCTGGCCGGTCTGGTTGGAATCGTCGTCGATCGCCTGCTTGCCGAGGATGACGAGGCCGGGCTGCTCTGCCTCGACCACGCCCTTCAGCACCTTGGCGACGCCGAGCGGCTCGGTCTGCTCGTCGGTCTTGACCAGAATGGCGCGGTCGGCGCCCATGGCGAGCGCGGTGCGCAAGGTTTCCTGTGCCTGCTGCGGGCCGATCGACACGACGACGATCTCTTCGGCCTTGCCGGCTTCCTTGAGCCGGAGCGCCTCTTCCACCGCGATCTCGTCGAACGGGTTCATCGCCATCTTGACGTTGGCGAGTTCCACCGCCGAACCGTCAGCCTTCACGCGAACCTTGACGTTCGCATCCACAACCCTCTTCACGGGTACAAGGATTTTCACTTGATTGTGCCCTTATTTTCGGGTGAGTTTCACTATTCCAGAGGCACGTGGTGCCTAATTCGCCATCTCAATCAATTATCGCCCCGCTTGCATCAGTTATCGTCCCGCTTGCGCGAGCCCCGCATCGAGGGCGGCGATGATCCGTTTGACATCGGCCCCTGTGATGATGAGCGGCGGTGAGATGATGACGTTGGCACCCGAAGTGCGGACCATGACGCCTTCTTCGTATGCTGTGTCGAAAACCTTTTGCACGACGTCTTTGGCCGCTGCCGATTTCGCCTTGCGGTCCGACACCAATTCAAGCGCGCACATCAGGCCGAGACCCCGGACATCCCCCACCAACTCATGCTTCTCCTTGAGGCGTTCAAGGTCCTCAAGCAACTCCGCTCCCCGGGCCTTTGCATTCGCGGCGACGTTGAGACGCTTTGTTTCGGCGAGCGTCGCGAGCGCTGCGGCAGCGCCAACCGGGTGGCCGGAATAGGTGTAGCCGTGGCCGATCGAGCCAATAGCGCCCTTGGAGGCCTCAAATACCGTTGCCACCTTTTGGCAGATCATCACCGCGCCGAACGGAAAATATCCGTTGCTGATCGCCTTGGCCGTGCACATGAAGTCCGGCTTGACACCCCAGCCACGCGAGCCGGTCCAGGCGCCCGTGCGTCCAAACGCTGTGATCACCTCGTCCGCGATCAGCAGGATGCCGTGCTTGTCGCAGATGGCGCGCATCAAGGGCATGAAGGTCTCATGCGGCACGATAACGCCACCCGACCCCAGCACGGGCTCCATGATCATGGCAGCGATCGTATCGGCCCCCTGGAAGGCGATCTCATCCTCGAACTGGCGAGCGATCGCCTGAGCGATCTCCGCCGGATCAGACGTGCCGAACGGATTGCGGTAGGCATAAGGTGCGGCGAGATGAAAAACCCCGGGTGCCAAGGGCTCGTAGTTGCGGCGGAAATTGGCATTGCCATTGACCGATGCGCCGCCGAAATGCGTGCCATGGTAGCCCTTCTTGAGGGCAACAAACTTGGTGCGCTCGGGCTGGCCGTTGATCTTGTGGTACTGACGTGCCAGTCGCAAAGCGGTCTCGACCGAATCCGAGCCGCCTGACGTGAAGAAGGCGCGCACGAGGCCGTCTTGCCTGAACCATTCCGCCAGTTCGTATGAGAGCTCGATCGCCGGCGACGTTGAGGTGCCGCGGAACGCGGAATAATAGGGAAGCTGGTCCAGCTGATCGCGGATCGCCTTTTTCACCGGCTCGCAAGAATAGCCGAGATTAACGTTCCAAAGGCCGCCGACGGCATCGAGCAGCTTCCTGCCGTGAATATCGGTGACTTCCACCCCCTCCGCCGCATTGATGATGTGCGGCGGGTTGGCTTGCATCTCGGACGGATGCGCCATGGGATGCCACATGTGGCGGGCATTGTTCTCAACAAGGAAATTCGTCTCTCGCACCCTCTGTTCCTCTCAAATGCCCAGTATCTTGATTGCCTGGGCATAGCTTTCGCCTGGCCGGGTAACATCGAAGTGCACGATGTGCATCCCGACGTCCGACGCTCCTTTGATGTTCTTGGCCTGGTCGTCCACAAACACGCAATCCGAAGCGGCAAGACCCAGCCCGTCTAAGACGAACCCGTATGCGCGCGGGTCGGGTTTCAGAATTTTTGTGTAGGTCGCGTCGACGATCAGGTCGAACATCTGCAGGAATGGAAGCTTGGCCCGAAATCCGGCGCCGTAAAACAGATCAAGCTCGTTTGATAGGATTGCAAGCCTCTTGCCCGCTTCCTTGGCAACGTCGATCGCGCGCAACGCCTCTGGTCTTATCATCAACTGCGGATCATCACCCCGGATGCGCTGGAGAAACGCAGGCAGTTCATCCCAGGTCTCGCCTACGAGATTTCCCGTCTCCCGTGCCCGCGTGTACCAGTAATCCCGTTCGGTGATTGCCCCGGATTGCATCTGTTGCCACAACGCGTCGCCCTCGGGTTCGAAGGGGCCCATCCAGTCAAGGGTGCCTGCAGGCAATCCCAAGGCGGCCTCGTTCAGGCGCTGAGTTTCAAAAACTGTTTTCGAGATCACGCCGCCGAAATCGAGAACCAATGCCTTGCCGGGTTCAGGCATCGAGCAAATCCTTTTTCGCACGCAAGATGCTCGGGTGCGGTTCAGCGCCAATCGCCCGCGATATTTCCACCGAAGCCCCCACGACGAGCCGTGCCGCTTTCAGCTGCTTGTCCGTCGTCATTCGAGATGCGACACCGGCGATCGCCACCGATCCAAAAGCGTCGCCACTGCTGGAAAAGATCGGCGCGGCGACACCGCTCGATTCAACTTCAAAAGACCCAGGCGCAAAGGCGAAGCCGCGATTCCTGATCTGGTCCAATTGCGCCCGAAGTTCCTCTGCCTCGACCACGGTATTTTTCGTGTACCTGACCAATTCTCCCTCGGCCAAAACCCCGTCGCGGACCTCAGGCGCGGCGAACGCCAGGAACGCCAGACCAGATGCGGTTGCGTGAAAGGGCAGCAACTGCGACGGGTTTACCCAGACACGGGTCGATCTCTTCGGCTCCGTCACCGCAACCGTGATCATTGCGGTCTCGGCCGCCAGTGTAGCGTGAGCGGTTTCTTCCATCTCCTCGGCAAGCCTGTCGAGTACGGGATTGATGAATGAAAGAAGCGGGAAACTTGCTTCTCGGACTCGAGCCAGCCTGAGTACGGCGATCCCGAGGCGGTATTTCCTGGTTTCCGAATGCTGTTCCACAAAGCCGTTGCGAATGAGCGCAACGAGGATCCTAAGAGTCGTTGCTTTGTCGACTTTGGACTTTCGGGCGAGGTCGCTCAGGCCCCATTCCGGTTCCTGAACGGTAAAAAACGAAAGCAGATAAAGCGCCCTGTCGACGCTTTTCATCATTGGAACTGTTTCCCCAGATCCGGATTTCGACACGATTTCCTCTCCGCGATGAGTGCTACTTGACAGAACTTCCAACGTAATGCAAGCTTTTTAAACTGATGGTGATAATAATGAACCGCGAAACGACGGTCAAGCCATAATGGGAAATCCGAATGAAATTGCCTCAAAACGCCGGTCCGCTGGCTCGGTGTATCTGACCGCTGAAGGCGGCCCGCGACACCATTCCGATCCAGCGTGCCTGAGAACGACTCGGAACCGACCGTAAGGACAATCAATGGATCAAATCCAGATCGACCAGCTTCGGGGGCTTTCAGTTCCGGAGCAAGGGCTTTTCATCGACGGAAAAACGTGCAAGGCCCTGAAAGGCGGAACCCGTGACGTGGTATCGCCACTTGATGGGACGATCCTTACGCGCCTCGCAGAAGCCGAAGAAAATGACATCGACCTGGCGGTGGCGAGTGCGAGGGCGAGTTTCGACCGTGGATCATGGTCGAAGGCCGCTCCGGCCGAACGCAAAAAGGTGATGCACCGCATTGCCGATCTTATCGAAAAGAATGCGTTGGAACTTGCCGTGCTCGGGGTCCGCGACAACGGCACCGAAATATCCATGGCGATCAAGGCAGAGCCTGGAAGCGCGGCAAACACGTTCCGCTACTACGGCGAGTTAATCGACAAGGTCTACGGCGAGATCGCCCCGACCACTGGGTCGGTTCTTGGCTTGATCCACCATGAGCCTGTCGGCATCGTGGGCGTGATTGTTCCGTGGAATTTCCCGATGATGATCGGAGCATGGAAAATCGCCCCTGCGCTGGCAGCCGGAAATTCGGTTGTCGTAAAGCCGGCTGAGGTAGCATCACTGACTTTGCTGCGTCTGGCAGAGATTTGTTCAGAAGCGGGCCTGCCGCCCGGCGTTTTCAATGTGGTCACCGGTCAGGGGTCGGTTGTCGGTGCGGCGCTGGGACTTCACAACGACGTCGATGTCTTGGCTTTCACGGGGTCAGGTGCGGTAGGTCGGAAGCTGCTTGAATACTCCGCCAGATCCAACCTCAAGCGCGTCTATCTTGAACTCGGAGGCAAGTCGCCGAACATAGTGTTCGCGGACGCACCGGATCTCGATCAGGCAGCCAAGATGGCAGCCTACGGCATATTCCGTAATTCGGGTCAGGTTTGTGTGGCCGGCTCCCGCTTGCTTGTGGAGCGCGCCATCCACGGTGATTTCGCTCGCAAAGTGACCGAGTTCGCCTCGAAAATGCGGTTGGGCGATCCCCTCGATCTAAATACCGAGGCGGGAGCGATTGTAAGTGGTGACCAACTCTCCAAGAACCTTGAATTTGTGACAAGGGCCAAGGCCGAAGGCGCCTCGCTGCTTACCGGCGGTACCCGAATCCGCGAGGAAACAGGGGGGTTCTTCATGGCGCCGACGGTGTTTGACCAAGTCGCTCCAGACTCCGTCATTGCCCAGGAAGAAGTGTTCGGCCCGGTGCTTGCGATCACGCCCTTTGAGGACGAGGCCGCCGCGGTTCGGATCGCAAACTCCACAATCTACGGGCTGGCATCCGGCGTCTGGACGTCCAACCTCTCGCGCGCCCATCGCATGGTAAGGGCGATCAGGGCCGGCGTCGTCCACGTCAACACATATGGAGGGCCGGACATCACCGTGCCGCTCGGTGGCGTCGGGCAGTCTGGCAACGGTCACGACAAGTCGCCGCATGCTCTCGAAAAATTCCTCAATCTCAAGTCAGCGTGGATTCAACTCTGATGAGCGAAAACAGATCCCCAAGGACACTCCCAGAACGAGCTCCTGCAGTTGTCATCGGCGGCGGCATCATCGGAATATCGTCCCTCTACCATCTTGCGAAACGCGGCCTGGCGGGTGCGGTGCTCTTGGAGCGTAAACAGCTCGCAAGTGGGACGACATGGCATGCGGCAGGCATCGTCGGGCAGTTGCGTGAGTCTGGCTCGCAGACCGCGCTCTCGAAATACACTGCTCGGCTCTTTACGGAACTCGAAAGTGAGACGGGACAAGCAACGGGCTACAAGCAGAACGGCACGCTGCATCTCGCATTGTCGGATATCCGGATGGACCAGTTGCTGCGCAACCATGACCATGCCGGACGAATGGAAATCGAAAGCCACATACTCTCGATCCCTGAACTGGAAAAAATCTGGCCCCTGGTGGACTATAGAGGTGTCCAGGGCGGTTTCTTCGTTCCCTCCAACGGTCAGGTCAATCCCCTGGACGTCACCCAGGCGATGGCCCGCGGCGCCCGCAGCAATGGGGCGCTGATCTTTGAGAACACGTCGGCCACAAGAATTCTAACGAAGGACGGCCGGGTGATCGGGGTCGAAACCGATCAAGGTGTGATCGCCACCGAAAAAGTCATTCTCGCCGGCGGGATGTGGACAAGCCGTTTTGCCAAGGCACATGGGGTGACTGTGCCCCTTCATGCGGCGGAGCATTTCTACATCGTCACCGAACCGATTGCCGGCCTGCCGCGCACCCTGCCCTGTCTTGTCGTCGGCGAAGAACGGACATACTGGAAGGAGGACGCGGGCAAGCTGTTGATCGGTGGTTTCGAAGCCCTGGGCAAGGCTTGGGGCAAAGAGGGCATTCCAGACGGCTTCGAGTTCGACGAACTTCCATTCGACATGGAACATACCGAACCGATGCTTGAGACGATCTTCGCCCGCATGCCGGCGCTTGCCGAGATGGGGATCAAAACGTTTTTCAACGGTCCCGAAAGCTTCACGCCTGACGGGCGCCCTTATCTTGGGCCCTCGCCAGAAATGCCGGGTCTGTTCATTGCCGCCGGCATGAATTCCAACGGCATCCTGAATTCCGGTGGCGTCGGCTTGACGATGGCGGAGTGGCTGATCGACGGATACCCGAGCCGCAGCATGAATTCCATGCTAGCTTCTCGCGCCCATCCCTTTCAATCCAACTCGACATACAATGCCGACAGGGTCGGCGAGTCCGTCGGCTTCCATTACGGTATCCATTGGGCCGGCCGCCAGATCCAAACGGCACGCGGAGTACGTCGGGTACCACTGCACGACAGGCTGAAATCGCAAAACGCTGTTTTCGCCGAGCGCATCGGCTGGGAAATTCCAATGTACTACGACCCGTCCGGCATGGGGTGGCAGGACAAACCTTCGGTCGGCGAGCAATACTGGTCTTCCCTGGTGGCCGAAGAATGTGCCGCCGCCCGGGATGCGGCGGTACTCCTTGACCAGTCCATGTATGCGAAACTCCTGGTGCAGGGACCCGACGCCGTCGCCATGTTGAACAGGGTCTGCGGCGCCCAGATGGACGTGGCGGTCGGAATCTCCGTCTACACCCAATTTCTCAATCACCGTGGCGGCATCGAAGCCGACGTGACTGTCACGCGGATCGGCCCACAGAAATTCCTCGTGGTCACGGGCCACCCCAGCCAGGTTCGCGACCGCGCCTGGCTTGAAATGCACACAGACCCGGATTGGCGTTTCGAAATATTCGACGCGACTGCATCATACGCGCTGCTGACGATCCATGGCCCGAAATCTCGCGAAATACTCTCTGCCCTGACCACGGACGATCTCAGCAACGAGAAGTTTCCGTTTGGGGCGGCGAGGGAAATCGACCTGGGCCATGCACGGGTCTGGGTCATCAGGCGATCGTTTGTTGGAGAACTTGGATATGAGTTGCTGATTTCAACCGAGTTCACGCACGGTGTCTACGAGAACATTCTGGCAGTCGGGACGCCACTGGGCTTACGACATATGGGAATGTTCGCCATGGGAAGTTGCCGCCTAGAAAAGGCGTTCAGGCACTTTGGGCATGACATCACCGAGGACGACACACCTTACGAAACCGGCCTCGGATTTGCAGTCGATCTCAACAAGAGCGAATTTATCGGCAGAGCCCCTCTCGCAGCCCAGAAGGCAGGTGGTGCAGCCACGCGCTTCAGAACTGTATCGATCGCCGTCAATGGTCTGGGAAGGACAGGTGCTCATCTCGTGCACAACGAGCCGGTCTGGAAAGGCGACGACCTTGTCGGTCACGTGACTTCGGGAGGATGGGGCTTCCGCGTTGGCAAAATGGTGGGGCTTGCGAGCCTCCATCGTGAAGAGGGCGTCTCGAAGGCATGGCTCGAAGAGGGTGATTTCGAGGTCCAGATTGCAGGCAAACGCTATCCGATCCATGTCCAGCTTCAGCCTTTCTATGACCCGCAGGGAGAGCGGATGCGTGGCTGAGACCGACTAACCAAAAAAAAAAAAAAGAGTGGGAACCATGACAATGAAAGAAACGAAGACGATCCTTGTTATCGGTACGTTCGATACGAAGTCGGACGAACTGATCTATCTCGCTGACAGGATTGTCGCACAGGGCGGCCGAGCGCTCACGATGGACGTAAGCGTTCTCGGCGGTTCCATGCGGCCGACCAACGTCAGCAAGCACGATGTCGCCGAGGCTGCCGGGGCGTCGATCCAGACGGCGATCGCGTCCGGCGACGAGAACACCGCGATGCAGATCATGGCGCGCGGCGCGTCAATCCTGACAGCGAGGCTGCACGCGGAAGGCAAGATCGACGGCATGATTGCCATGGGCGGCACTATGGGAACCGACCTAGCTCTCGACTGCGCTCGTGCTTTACCACTCGGCGTGCCAAAATACGTCATTTCAACAGTCGCGTATTCTCCCCTCGTCCCCGCGGACAGACTTGCACCCGATATCCAGATGATCCTCTGGGCGGGAGGCCTCTTTGGGCTGAACTCGATATGCAAGTCATCTCTAAGCCAGGCTGCGGGCGCGGTTTTGGGGGCAGCGCAATCGGTCGAAACTCCGAAGCGGGATCGTCCCATCATCGGCATGATGAGCCTCGGTAGCTCGTGCCTTTCCTACATGAAACTACTCAAGGGTCCCTTGGAGGAGCGAGGATTCGAACTCGCCGTGTTTCATGCCACGGGCATGGGCGGCATGGCTTTCGAAACTTTGGCCGCGCAGGGATATTTCTGCGCCGTCATGGATTTCGCGCTTCCCGAACTCGGAAATCTTCTGGTCGGCTCCATCATCAACGGTGGCAAGAACCGTCTTCTTTCAGCCGGACAGAACAAGATCCCACAACTCGTAGCACCGGGCTGCGTCGATCTGGTAGACTTTCCCAGTTGGCAGGATATCCCTGCCCGCTTCGCCGACAGACCCTACCACGCGCATAATCGTTTGATTTCCTCCGCGGCGTTGACCGCGGAGGAGCGGAGGGAGACCGCCCGTGAGATCGGACACCGTTTGGGCAAGGCCCAGGCCCCCGTGCATGTGATCCTGCCAATTCTAGGTATCGAGGAATGGGACCGTGAGGGGCAACCCGCCCACGACCCGGTTGGATTGGCGGCTTTCTTCGACGAAATGCGCTCAGCGATACGGCATCCTGTGGAATTGACCGAGATCGACGCGCACATAAACGACGCGCTGTTTGCTGAAACGGTGCTTGGAATATTCGACGATTGGGTCGCTCGGGGCATTGTCACGAAGGCACTACAATGACGATACACGCCACCCCGATCGATGCTCGCTATTCGGTTCTGTTTGAACCCGTCAAGATTGGGCCGAAGGTCGCGCCGAATCGGTTCTTCGCTGTGCCACACGCGACGGGCCATTCCCCCCTCATGCCCAATGGCTCCATCGGTATGCGGGCGATGAAGGCGGAAGGCGGGTGGGGCACCGTCTGTATGCAGCTTTCCGAGATTGACCCGTCATCCGATATCTCGAACCTGCCGATTGAGAAATTTTGGGATGAGGTCGACGTCAGGAGCCATGCACGGTTGACCGAGAAGATCCGCGAGCATGGCGCGCTTTCGGCCATCGAGATTGGTCACAGTGGCATGCGTTCACGGGGCCTGGCGAATGGCTATCCGGTTCTCGGCCCATCCAGTCTTCCCGTTCTCAAGCCTGACGTCCCGGTCCAAAGCAAAGCCATGGACAAAAGCGACATCAAATTGCTGCGCGAGAACTATCGCGCCGCAGTTCGAAGGGCGAAACAGGCGAACTACGACATCGTCTATGTCTACGCCGCTCACGACGCGTCGATTCTTTGGCACTTCCTGACCCCGGCCTATAACCACCGAACGGATGAATATGGCGGGAGCTTCGCCAACCGGGTTCGGCTGCTACGCGAGGTCCTGGAGGAGGCCAAGGAAGAGGCGGGCGACGATATAGCCGTCGCCATTCGTTTTGCGGTGCATGAACTCACCGGGCCCAAAGCTATATTGAGTACCGGCGAAGGACGCGACGTCGTCGAGCTCCTGGCGGAGATCCCGGATCTCTGGGACGTCAACGTTGCCGGCTGGAGCCGGGACTCCGGTACGTCCCGATTTGACCCGGAAGGCTTCCAGGAAGAGTTCACGAGTTTTGTGAAGACGGTGACCACCAAGCCAGTCGTCGGCGTTGGCCGTTTCACGTCTCCCGACGCCATGGTGAGCCAGATCCGTCGCGGCATCCTCGATTTGATTGGTGGTGCGCGGCCTTCTATCGCAGATCCCTTCCTTCCCAATAAAATCCGCGAAGGACGGGTGGACGAGATCAGGGAGTGCATCGGTTGCAACATCTGCGTGGCCTCCGACGCGTACTCGATCCCGCTCCGTTGCACACAGAACCCTACGATGAGCGAGGAATGGCGGCGGGGTTGGCATCCCGAACGCGTTCCTAAAGCACAGGAAAGCAAAACCCTCCTTGTCATCGGTGGTGGACCGGCCGGGCTGGACTGTGCCTTCACCTTAGCGCGCGCTGGCCATCAGGTGACAATCGCCGATAAGTCGCAAGAGATGGGTGGACGCGTGAGCAAGGAAAGCAGGCTGAAAGGTTTGTCGGCCTGGAGCCGGGTCCGCGACTACCGTCTCTATCAGATGCAGCAGATGCCCAATGTCGAACTCTTCCTCGGTAGCGAGATCACACCCGAAATTGCCTGCGAATTCGGCGCGGACCACATATTTGTGGCCACTGGATCGTGCTGGAGGGACGACGGGCTTGGCCGCACCCGGTATACGCCGATACCAGGTTTTGCTGGCCACGCTTTCACGCCCGATAGCATCCTGGATGGCGACAGTCTGTCCGGTCCGGTGGTGATCTATGACGATGACCACTACTACATGGCCAATGTCCTTGCCGAACACCTCGCGGCGAAAGGTCACGAGATTCACCTGGTTTGTCCTTTGCCGTCGATCGCCGGCTGGATGGGCTACACACTGGAACAGCCTCGCGTGCTCAGCTCCCTGATCGCCGCCGGCGTCAAGATGTACCCGAACACAACGGCCGTCGAGTGGAAGGACGGTGCGCTGTATATCAAGCGGTCGGATACCTACGAACCGTTGCCCCGCATTCCGGCAACGGCCTTGCTGAGTGTTACGTCAAGACTTCCTCAAGACGATCTCTCCACCTCGCTTTCCCAGGCCGGCGTTCCGCACACGACAATCGGCGACGCGGTCGCGCCAGGGATCATTCAAGCCGCGGTGTTTTCCGGGCACAAGGCTGCGAGGGAGTATTTGGGAACCGAGCCGGCCGACCGCATCTTCAAGCGAGAAGTCCCGACCCTGTTCATCTGAATCGGAGCCTCCAATGAGTCCGATGTGCGAGGCGATGCCAATGCTGGACAGGCTTTCCAGTCTTAGATCCGAGCGGGTCTGTCCGAAGTCGCGTTAGCATATTCCCTCAACCCGGCGACCGCATGACGGTTCTTGATCGGGCTGGAGAAACAGGGTTATGTCGAATAGATCCCCGCGATCGTAGATACCGTCTTGGACGGTAGTGCTTCGCAACAATGCAAGCGCCCCGGATCGCCTTTCTCTCGTAAGACCGTATGTCCGCCTCTGTCGGTGAGGTGGCTCGCCCTACACTGCGCGTCCGAGAGTTGCTCGGGCGGACCGAGCCGATCCTCATCACAGGAGGACGAGCCGTGTCGGATTATAGGGAAGCATTTGTAGGAATCGATGTTGCAAAGCTGAGGAACGCCATCGCGATTTCGGAGGCTGGCCGGGGAGGAGAGGTTCGCTTCTTCGGCGAGGTCGACGCATCGGATGAGAGCATGCGCCGCGTTATCCAGCGGGTTGCCGCCAAGTTCGATCGGGTGTATTTCTGCTAGGAGGCCGGCCCGACCGGCTATGGTCTCTATCGGTTGATCCGATCGCTCGGCCATGAATGCATGGTTGTCGCCCCATCGCTAATCCCAAGGAAGCCCGGCAGGGGAATGCCCGTCAGACGCTTTGTGGCCGGCAATGGCCGACGCCCGCAGTAAGATAGGAACAGCCCCGGACGCACAATCGGGAATGCGGTAGCCAACCCGCGCATCAGAGCTTGATCACCGACGTCCTTCAGTTCCGCCTCCACCCATGCGCGACTATCAGAATGATCAGCCGTTCCTCGGATCGGGCGACCTCCTGCGTTCCAAACCTTTACAGCGGACATCAGAGCGCTGTTCTCAGGCCACGGCCTTTAGCTCGGGCGCCCGGATGTAGGCCCAAGGCAGCAGGTCGTCGATCTGGCTGTTCGGATGGCCGTTGACGATCCTGGTGAGTACGTCGGCGAGATAGCCGAGTGGCTCGACGCCATTGAGTTTGCAGGTTTATGCCGACCGCCGAACTATGCCGAGTGAGCAAGTTTTTACGGACACTTTCCTCAACATAGCGGTAGCTGGATCGGCATAGCTTAGGCTCTCTCCGTCGCAATTGACGCGAAGGAGAGGACACATGAACGCAAGTGGCTATCTGCAACGGCAGCGCGCTGTCCGCCGCGATCGGAACCGCAGAACAGCCAGGACTTTCTGCCGAGAGCGATGCCGCGCAGGGCTCGCTCGGCTGCATTGTTCGATAGGCAAATGTGCCCATCGTCGAGGAACCGGGTGAAGGATGACCAGCGGCGCAGCATGTCGTTGAAGGCCTTGGTCAGATCGTGTCCGCGCGAGAGCTTGTCGCGCGTCTCGATCATCCAGCGCTCGAGCTCGGTGACCAGCGGCACGCTCCGCTCCTGGCGCACGGCGTGGCGTTGGGCCGGCGACAGGCCGTTGATCCCGCGCGGGCAACGCTTCTTATCATCGAAGTTTCGGCCTGCCATTCAAAGAGTTCCTACACACCGAGCTCCCGAACCATTATCGCAATGGCCACGCGGGCGAGACAGAGGAACAGTTCTCCCAGCGGACGTGCCGAAGAAACCTTTCAGGCCTTTATCGTCTCCCTCATTGCGTTGGTCTCCTGGCCTGTTGGCCGCTGAAACTGTTGCTTGTGGAGGCCCGCGAGCGTGCTTTTGACGGTGCCGAGACCGTTCTCGCAGCATGCGGAATAGAGGCCCTCTTCAATCTCGCCAAAGGCGGGCACGTGGTTTCGGCTGAGGCAAAGCCGCCCGGCCCAGACGGGCGAAGAGAGGGCGCGCAGCCAGCCTGCATGGCAGCCTCAGTATCATCATCGAAGTTATGCCGAAAATGTCCGCGGCGGAGTGAGTAGGTTCCTGAAGCGCATTCGGTAATTCGCGCGACCACCCGGCTCACTATTCGCTACTCACTCCCCAGTCGTTTGCGCCGCCACGCCGCCGGCGACAGGCCGACGGCGGCGCGGAAGAAGCGCGAGAAATAGGCCGGGTCGTTGAACCCGGTCTCATAGGCGATGTCTTCGACCGGGCGCACCGTGAACAGCAGCAGGCGCTTGGCTTCGACCAGCCGCCGCTCGCCGACCGCCTGGCGTACGCCCGCGCCTAGCACCTGCCGCGCTGCCTTGTCGAGCAGATGGCGCGTGGTGCCGAGCGCGGCGACATAGCGCTCGACCGGCCAGTCGTCGCGAAAGTGCCGGTCGATGAGCCGCCGCAGCCGGCCGCCCAGCGCCACCGTTGCCGGCACCTCGACAGCATGCGACTGCGCATCGAGGCGGGCGATGCCCGACAATGCCACGGCGATCAGCGGCGGCAGGATTTTCTCCATACCGGGCAACCTGTCGGCGTATTCCGCCTGGATCATCCTGACCGTATCACCCAACCTTTCCCAAAGGGCCGTTTCACCGCGTCCGGTGACGAAGACCGGCTGATCGAGCGGCAGCGCGGACTGCTCGGCAATCGCCGCAAGTGCCGCATCGGCGACCGAGACGACGATGGCGTCGCTGCCAGGTTCGGTGCTGAAGCCGTGGACGACGCCGCTCGGCATGAAGCTTACGGTCGGCGTCGAAAAACTCCAGGCTTCGTCCTCGATCCGGTAGGTGCCGCTGCCGCCGGTCCAGAAGGTGACCTGCGCCATTTGCGGGTGCTTGTGCGCGAGAACCTGGCCGCGATGCACGAACGCGCGCGCAAGAACCGTCTCGACATGCAGGAATCCGACGTCGAGTGCGCGCGCCGGCTCGCCGTAGACGAAGAATTCGGGAATGGCGGTCTGGTTCATTGACTACCCGAAAAAGTCCAAGCGGTTTTGCGCTTTCGTCCATAAACCATTCCACCACATCGGACTAGTCTGGACCATAAAGGGAGGATCAAGATGCGATCGGAAGATTTCCGTGCCGACAAGGGGCGCCCGTTCACCGGGGCCGAGTATCTCGCGAGCCTGCGCGACGGCCGCGAGGTCTATATCAACGGCGAACGCATTGCCGACGTCACCACGCACCCTTCGATGCGCAATTCGGCGCGGTCGCTGGCACGGCTCTACGACGCAATGCATGATGCCAAGCGGCGGGAAATTTTGACCTCGCCGACCGACACCGGCTCGGGCGGCTACACCCATAAATATTTCCGCGTCGCCAAGTCTTCGGCCGAGCTTGTCGCCCAGCAGACGGCGATCGCCGAGTGGTCGCGCATGTCCTATGGCTGGATGGGGCGCACGCCCGATTACAAGGCAGCACTTATGAACACGCTCGGCGCCAATGCCGAGTGGTACGGCCCGTTCAAGGACAATGCGCTCGCCTGGCACAAACGCGCCCAGGAAGCGGCGCTGTTCATGAACCACGCCATCGTCAACCCGCCGATCGACCGCCACAAGCCGGCCGAACAAGTGAAGGACGTCTTCGTCCACATCACCAAAGAGACCGACGCCGGCATCTATGTCTCCGGCGCCAAGGTGGTGGCGACGTCCTCGGCGCTGACCCACTATAATTTTCTGGCGCAGAGTTCGGCGACGGTGACCGAGGATCCGTCGCTGTCGGTGATGTTCATCGTGCCAATGAACGCGCCGGGGATCAAGATGTTCTGCCGCGTCTCCTACGAGCAGACGGCCAACACGGTGGCGGCACCCTTCGACTATCCGCTGTCGTCGCGCTTCGACGAGAACGACGCGATCCTGGTGCTCGACAATGTCTTCGTCCCCTGGGAGGACGTGCTGGTGCTGCGCGACGCGCAGAAAATCCTATCCTTCCATCCGGCGTCGGGGTTCATGCATGGCTACTGCTTCCAGGGCTGCACGCGCTTCGCCGTCAAGCTCGACTTCCTCGCCGGCCTGCTGGCGAAGGCGCTGCGCGCCACAGGCGGCGATGCCTTCCGCGGCAACCAGGCGGCGCTTGGCGAAGTAATTGCGCTGCGGCACATGTTCTGGAGCTTTTCCAATGCCATGGCCTACAACCCGATCCCGTGGGCGAACGGCGCCGTGCTGCCCAATCTCGAGGCGGCGCTCGCCTATCGCACTTTCATGTCGGAGGCCTATCCGCGCGTCATCGATACGGTGCGTCGGGTTATCGCTTCGGGGCTGATCTACCTGCCGTCATCGGTGCGCGATTTCAACAATCCGCAGATCGACAAGTATCTCGCGCAATATGTGCGCGGCTCCAACGACATGGGCCATATCGAGCGCATCAAGATCATGAAGCTGCTGTGGGACGCCACCGGCACCGAGTTCGGCGGCCGCCACGCGCTTTATGAACTCAACTATGCCGGCGCGCCGGAAGAGGTGCGGCTGCAGGTGCTGAAGGGCGCTGAGCGCGGCGGGCGCCTGAAGGCGATGGAGGAACTGGTCGACACCTGCATGGCGGACTACGACGAAAAGGGCTGGACCGGCGACACCTGGCTGCCGCCGCTGCCGGCTGGCGCAAGCTGAGGTCGCGGCCATGGAGCCACAAGTTGCAAGGCTGGAGTTCCGTGAGGCGATGGCGCGGGTCTGTGCGCCGGCGCCATGCTGAGGGGCTGACGCCATGGAAACGCTCGGCCATCTCGCGCACGGATTTTCCGTCGCCTTCTCACCGATCAACCTCATATGGTGCCTGGTCGGCACCACGCTGGGGACTGCGATCGGCGTGCTGCCCGGCCTCGGACCGGCACTGACCATCGCGCTGCTGTTGCCGATCACCTATCAGGTGGCGCCGGAGGCATCCTTCATCCTGTTTGCCGGCATCTACTACGGCGCCATGTATGGCGGCTCGACGACATCGATCCTGCTCAACACGCCTGGCGAAAGCGCCACCATCGTCACCGCGCTCGAGGGCAACAGGATGGCCCGCTCCGGCCGCGGCGGCGCGGCTCTGGCGACCTCGGCGATCGGCTCCTTCGTCGCCGGCACGCTAGGCACGATCGGCGTTGCCTTTCTGGCGCCGATCGTCGTCAAATTCGCGCTGGCCTTCGGCCCGGCCGAATATTTCTCGCTGATGGTGCTGGCCTTCATCACGGTTTCGGCGGTGCTCGGCTCGTCGTCGGTGCGCGGCCTGACCAGCCTGTTCGTCGGCTTCGTCGTCGGCATGATAGGCGTCGATCTGCAGACGGGGCAGCCGCGCTTCACCTTCGGCATGAGCGAATTGTTGGACGGCGTCGACGTCATCGTCGTCGCGGTTGGCCTGTTCGCCGTTGGCGAGACGCTTTACATGGCCTCGCGCCGCTATGCCGGCAAGGACGACATCGTGCCGTTGAAAGGGTCGCTCTACATGACCGCGGCCGAATGGTCGCGTTCGTGGAGGCCATGGCTGCGCGGCGCCCTGATCGGCTTCCCGATCGGCGCCATGCCGGCCGGCGGCGCCGAAATCCCGACCTTCCTGTCCTATGCGATCGAGAAGAAACTCTCCAGACACAAGGAGGAGTTCGGCACGGTCGGCGCCATCGAGGGCGTTGCCGGGCCGGAAGCGGCCAATAATGCATCCGCCGCCGGCGTGCTGGTGCCGATGCTGACGCTCGGGCTGCCGACCTCGGCGACGGCCGCGATCATGCTGTCGGCATTTCAGAGCTACGGCATCAATCCGGGGCCGCTGCTTTTGACGACGCAGGCCGACCTGGTGTGGGGGCTGATCGCCAGCTTGTTCATCGCCAATGTCATCCTCGTCGTCCTGAACCTGCCGCTGATCGGGCTTTGGGTGCGATTGCTGAAGATCCCGGCGCCGCAGCTCTATGCCGGCATTCTGGTGTTTGCCACGGTCGGCACCTACGGCATCTCGCAATCGCCGATCGACCTCGTCATCCTCTATCTGCTCGGTGCCGCCGGTTTCCTGATGCGGCGTTTCGATTTCCCGACCGCGCCGGTCATCATCGGCATGATTCTCGGGCCGCTTGCCGAAACGCAGTTCCGCCGCGCGATGACCATCTCCAACGGCGATTGGACGGTGTTCTACAAGCATCCGCTGTCGCTGACGCTGCTGACGCTGGCCTTCATCGGGCTGGTCGGACCGCATATCTGGGCCTACATCGAGCACAGGCGCGTGCGCGGACCGGAGCACGTGCCGGGCGATGCCTGAGCTGTTCGTGACGTCATGACAGACCTGCTTTCCGGCATCCGCATCCTTGACCTGACCAATGTGCTGGCCGGCCCCTATTGCGCCTACCAGCTGGCGTTGCTCGGGGCCGACATCATCAAGGTCGAGACGCCGCAAGGCGGCGATCTGGCGCGCCAGCTCGGCGCCTCTCCGGAGCTCAACCGGGCGGGCATGGGCGCTTCGTTCCTGGCGCAGAATGCCGGCAAACGCTCGGTGGCGCTCGATCTCAAGCAGGAGGCCGACCGCGAACGCTTCCTCGATCTGGTCGCTTCGGCCGACGCGCTGGTCGAGAATTTCCGGCCCGGCGTAATGGACCGGCTGGGGCTTGGCCATGCCAGGCTGAAAGAGGTCCGGCCAAGCCTTGTCTATTGTGCGATATCGGGCTTCGGCCAGACCGGGCCGATGCGCGACAATCCAGCCTACGACCAGATCATCCAGGGTCTTTCCGGCATTATGAGCATCACCGGTACACCGGAAACGGCGCCGCTGCGTGTCGGCTATCCCGTCGCCGATACGCTTGGCGGGCTGGTCGGGGCGTTCGCCATTACCGCCGCGCTGGTCAGGCAGAAGACGACAGGCGAGGGCGCGTTCCTCGACGTCTCGATGCTCGAATGCACGCTTTCTGCGCTCGGCTGGCCGGTGTCGAACTATCTGACGGCGGATATCGAGCCGCAGCCGATGGGCAATGAAAACATGACGGCCGCACCGTCTGGCGCGTTTCGCACCGGCGACGGCTTGCTCAACATCGCCGCCAACAAGCAGGAGCAGTTCGTCGCGCTCTGCCGATTGATCGGCCGGCCGGAGCTGGCCTCGGATGTCCGCTTTGCCGAGCGCGAAACGCGCAAGCAGAACCGCATCGCCTTGAAGGCGCTGATCGAGGACGCCCTGGCGAGCGGCTCTGCCGCCGCCTGGGAGGAGACGTTCAATCGCGCCGGCGTGCCGGCAGGCCGGGTGCTGACGATCCCGCAGGTACTGCAGGAGCGACAGGTGATCGAGCGCGGCATGACGGCGCGCTTCCAGGCTGTGTCCGGGATGGACCGGCCGCTAACCGTGGTGCGAGGCGGCTTCATGGTTGATGGCGAGGCACCCTTGCCGAGCAGGCCGCCGCCGAAGCTCGGCGAGCATATGGACGAGGTTTTTGCCGGCCTGCCGCCACGCGCCAAGAAAAGAGCGAAGGCATGAGCGGCACGGAAAAGAAGGCATGAGCGACACGGAGAACAAGACTGGCCGTGCGCGCGGCGAGGAATGGTGGCAGACCGGCATCATAGAGATGCGCCCCGGCGTCATCCGGCTGCGCGGCTATGAAATCCAGGATCTGATAGGCCGCGTCAGCTTTCCGGCAATGATCTGGCTGATGCTGCGCGGCGAACTGCCGAGCGAGGAGCAGGCGGCGCTGCTTGGCATCGCGCTGGGTGCTGCCGTCGACCATGGGCCGCAGGCGCCGTCGATCGCCATCGCCCGCATGGCGATAACCTGCGGCGTCGGCATCAACAGCGCCATGGCCTCTGCCATCAACGTGCTTGGCGATGTGCATGGCGGCGCCGGCGAACAGGCGCTTTCCTTCTACGGCGACATCGCCGCCGAACTGGACGCCGGCGTGCCCCTCACGGACGCCGTGTCACTGCGGGTTGATCATTTCCTTGCTGGGGAAGACGGTTATGTGCCGGGGCTCGGCCATCGCTTCCACCCGGTCGACCCGCGGGCGCCCCGCCTCATCGAGCTGACCCGCGACTTTGCCGCGCGCGGCGTCGTCAGCGGGCGCTTCGCCGACATCGCCGAGAGGGTCGAGGCCGAGGTTGCGCGGCGCAAGCGCAAAAAAATCCCGCTCAATATCGATGGTGCCACGGCCGTCATCTACGGCGAGCTCGGCTTCCCGCCGCCTTTGACGCGAGGCCTTTTCGTGCTGTCGCGCTCGGTCGGCATCCTCGCCCATGCATGGGAACAGTCGCAGGAAAGCGACCGCAACAAGGGGCCGCTGCCGCGCGAATGGCTGTGGGCCTATACCGGCACGCCGGCGCGGCCTCTGGCCGAGGAAGACGATGGCAATCAGTGAGGCATTGGTCCAAGAGACGGCGGCGGGCGCTGGAACCAATTCCATCCCGACACAGCCGGGGCGGGGCTCCATCTTCTATTGGGCGTGATCTTTTCCGAGAACCGGATTCTGCTTTTCGGGATTATGCTCCACCTCGGGAATCCCGATGTTCCTCACCAGCGTCGAAAGATCCGGCTCGTCGATCAGCAATGCCGCGTCGGTCGGCGTCAGCCATGCCCGCTGCCGTCTCTTGGCTTCCTGCCAATTGGCAAGTTCCTCGGTTACCTCAAGCAAATAGACGACGACGTCGACGCGAACGAAGCGGTTCGTCAGCCGCTTCCAGTAGTGGTAGGTGCCGGCCGGCTGTTTCAGTGTTTTGCCGAGAACACCGGCTTCTTCCTGTGCTTCGATGGTGGCTGCCTTGCGGCCGCTCTTGCCCTTCATCGGCCAGCCCTTCGGTACGATGAAGCGCCTCGTCGTTCGCGATGTGACCAGCATGACCTCGACATCGCCGTGCTCGTTCAGCCGAAAGGGAATCGCCGCGACCTGATGAACCCCGTCGCCCTTCCTTGTCTTGCGTACGACCTTCTTCTTGCTGGCTGCCATTCGATAATCCAGTCGAGGCGGTGCCCAGACGGCAAGGGCAGCGTTGCAAAGTCTGCCGCTTTCAAGGGGCGCAAGCGGAGCGGCTTCCCCAGTATATAAGTCGGCTAAATAAATGAAAGGGCCCGGTCGTCAGCGGCAGGTGCTGACAAAGCCGCTCCCCGACGGCAGCAACTGGCAAGTTGGCCTCATCTGCGGCACCTCCGGCCGTTGCGGTATTGGGATTTGGCGATCCTGGGCACGGTACTGCTGTTGCTGCTGCTGGTATTGCTGCCGCCGCAGCCTGTTCTCCAACATCTGCAACTGGTCTTGCTGGATCAACACGTTGCGGTCGGCCGGACTGACGACCTGTGCCGATGCAGCCGGATTTACGCCCGACAGCATCGCCGCAGTCAGCATTGCCGACCCAAAAGACTGCAATAGGCGAAGCCGTGGCATTCGATCATTCCCGCACAAAACCAATCTTCCCTTAATATAGGGCTTTTGTCCGGCGACACCATGGCCGCCGCTGATTTGAAGCGGATTGGAAGAGGCATTTCGGCTTCGGATGCTCGTCGCGTCAATCGACTTCGCGCAGCCGGTATCCGACTCCGGTCTCGGTGGTGATATAGCGGGGCTGGTCGGGCATTTTTTCGATCTTTTGCCTGATCTGCCGGACGTAGACCCTGAGATATTGAACGTCGGTGGAGTCGCCCCAGACCTGCTTCAGCAGGAACTGGTGGGTGAGAACCTTGCCGGCGTGCTGCACCAAGGTGCGAAGAATGTCGTACTCCTTCGGCGAGAGCTTTATCTCCCTGTCCTCGACCTTGACGATGCGCTTCACCAGATCGACCGAGAGGTCGCCGGTTTGGAACACCGGCCTCTCACCCTGCTGCTGGAACTTGTGCCGAAGCGCGACGCGGATGCGTGCGACAAGCTCGTTCATACCGAATGGCTTGGTGACATAGTCATCGGCGCCGAGTTCGAGGGCCGAGACGATGCCGGCCTCATCAGTGCGGCTGGAAAGAATAACCACGGGAATGTCCAGGCCATCATCCCGCCATTTGCGCAGCAGCTCATGCCCGCTCATGCCGGGCAGGCCGAGATCGAGCAGCACAAGGTCCGGGTTTTCCGCTTCCATGAGTTCGATCGCCACCCTGGCGTTCGGCGCCTCGCTGATGGCATAGCCTTGGCTGCCGAGCCCGACGCGAAGCAGTTTTCGGATCGGCGGTTCGTCGTCGACCACCAATATCCTGACGTCCAGGCTCGTCATGCCAGGTGGTCCGTGTGTTGATCGTCTGCAGTGGTTTCACCGAGATCAGGCAGTTCTGCCGGCAGCGGCATCCTGATGGTGAAAACCGCACCGGTACGGTCGGTCCTGTTTGCCGCTGAGATGGTGCCGCCCATCGCTTCGATGAAGCCGCGGCAGATCGATAAGCCGAGCCCTGTGCCGGCACGCACCTGGTCGCCCTTACGTACCCGATAGAATGTATCGAAAACGCGCTCCAGATCGGCTGGCGGAATGCCTGGTCCTTCATCCATGATCTGCAGGATGACGAAGCCATTGTCTAGCCAGCCCTGCAGGCGGATCGTCGAACCTGGCGGCGCGTATTTTGCAGCATTGTCGAGGAGGTTGAACAGCACCTGTTCGAACAGAACGGGGTCGACCCGCAACATCGGCAGATCCGATGGAATATCGATCTCGGTCTTGTGCTCGCCGACGATTTTGCGGGCCCGATGCAGGGCTGAGCCGACAATGTCGCCGACATAGTGGAACGCATAATTCGGCTCCATCGTGCCGGATTCGATTTTGGTCATGTCGAGCAGATTGGCGATGAAGCGGTTCAGCCTCTCCGCTTCATCGAGCACGGTCGACAGCAGGTCCGCCCGGTCCTGCTCGGGAAGTGCGGCCTCGAAGTCCCTGAGCGTTCCGGCCGCTCCCATGACGGCGGCAAGCGGCGTTTTCAGATCGTGTGAAATGGAGGTGAGCAGGGCCGAGCGCAGACGGTCTGCCTCGGCCGCAAGCTTGGCCCGGTCGACATCGGCGACGAGCTGGATGCGCTCGATGGCGACCGCCGCCTGGTCGGCGAGCGCATCGAGCAGACGCTGCTGCTCGGGTGTCAGCAGCGGACCTTGCTTGTCGTTGTCGAGGCCGACGACGCCGACCGCCGTGCGTCCGGTCCGTAAGGGCAGATAGAGGCGTTTTGCGCCCGGCAGCGTGTCGGCGCCGCGTCCGGCGGCGCGGTTATGCTCCCACGCCCAGCGCGCCGCGGCAATGTCTGCCTCGGCCAGCGTGTCGTCGGGTGGATAGCCGGCCTTGACCGCAATCGTGCCGTTCTCCGGCAGAAGCAGCACCACACGCAGCTTCAGCATCGAGGCGATCTGGAAGGCAGTCGCCCAGAGAACGTCGTCGAGCGTGCCCGTTCCTGCCAGTTTCTTGGAGAACAAATAAAGATCCTCGGTAGTGCGGGCGCGGGATTGTGCCGCCACGACCTGGCGCTGCACCCGAGCCGTCAAATTGCTGGCGATGATCGCCACGCAAAAGAAGAAGCCGAGTGCGACGGCGCTTTCAGGGTCGCTGATATTCAGCGTGTAGAGCGGATCGAGGAAGAAGAAATTGAAAACCACGGCGCTGAGAACGGAAGCGAATATCGCCGGCCAAAGCCCGGCCGTGACCGCCGACGCCAGCACAGCCATGAGAAAGACGAGAGCGATGTTGCGCACATCCAGCACGCGCGACAGCAATTCGCCGAACAACAGCCCTGCCACAACATAGAAGACGACAATCAGACAGGGCCTGATGTCGAGGCGCGGTGGTTGAGCGGGGGTCAGCCCCCGCGACGGCGCGACTTGCGCCTGGGCGTCGCCGGAGACGACGTGAATGCTGATCTTGCCGGCATCGCGTATCAGGTCATAAGTGACGGAGCCGTCAAACAACTGCCGCCAGCGCGGCTTGCGCGGCTTGCCGGTGATGATGTGGGTGACGTTGTTGGCCGCCGCGTAACGCAGGATGTCGGAAGCGATATCGTGGCCGGGAATAGTGACGGCAACGCCGCCCAATTGTTCAGCAAGTCTAAGCGTCGATGCCAGCCTGTCGCGATCCTGCTCGGACAGGCCGGTTGAGCGCGGCGTCTCGACATAGAGCGCCAGCCACGAGGCGCGCAGCCGCTCTGCCTGGCGGCGGGCATAGCGCACAAGCGACGCGCTGCGTGGATCCTCATCGACCCAGACCAGGACACGCTCGCTGGCCGCCCACGGCCCCGGAATGGCGTGGGCCTGCATATGGTTGAGCAACTGCTCGTCGACACGCTGGGCGGTGCGGCGCAACGCCAGTTCCCTAAGCGCCGTCAGGTTGCCCGGCGAGAAGTAGTTCTCGATGGCGCGCTGAGCGGTGCTGGGGATGTAGACCTTGCCTTCCTCAAGCCGCTTGATCAGGTCGTCGGGGGTGAGGTCGATGATCTCGATGTCGTCGGCCTGGTCGATTATGGAGTCGGGGACAGTTTCCCGCACCCTGACGCGGGTGATCTGCGCCACGACATCGTTCAGGCTCTCGACGTGCTGGATGTTCAGCGTCGTGTAGACATCGATGCCGTGCGTCAGGATTTCCTGGACGTCGAGGTAGCGCTTGGGGTGACGGCTACCTGGCGCGTTCGTATGGGCAAGCTCGTCGACGAGGACGAGCGCCGGGCGCCGGGCGAGGATGGCGTCGAGGTTCATCTCCTCGAGGAGCCGCCCCTTGTAGTCGATCTCAAGGCGAGGAATGACCTCGTAGCCTTCGACCAGCGTCTGCGTCTCCTTGCGGCCGTGCGTCTCGACGATGCCGATCACCACGTCGACCCCGTCGGCCAGCCTGGCGCGGCCCGACATCAGCATCTCGAAGGTCTTGCCGACGCCGGGGGCGGCGCCGAGAAATATCCTCAGGCGACCGCGCTCCTCCCGCTCGGCATGCTCGAGCAGCGCGTCGGGAGAGGGCCTGGTTTCGGCGGTGCGGCTGTCGTCTGGCATAAGGGTCAATCATGAACGGTGCCGGCTTCGGTGTCGATCCCGGCGCCGGTCCTTCACTGTTTCATCGCATCGTCCAGCGCAAGGTTGAGGGCCAGCACATTGACCACCGGCTCGCCGATGAATCCCAATTCGCGATCCTCGACATGGCCGTCGACAAGCGATTTGATCCTGGATTCATCGACGCCCCTGGCCTTGGCCACCCTGGCAATCTGAAAATAGGCCGCATCGGGGCTGATATGCGGATCAAGCCCGCTGCCGGACGTGGTGACCAGATCCATCGGCACCGGCTGGTTCGGGTTTTCTGCTCTCAGCTTTTCGGCGTCGCTCTTGATGCGGTCGATGAGCTTCGGGTTGGTCGGGCCGAGATTCGAGCCGCCCGAGGCGGCGGCATTGTAGCCGTCGCCGGCAGCCGACGGGCGGCCATGGAAATAGCGGTCGCTCGCGAAAGCCTGGCCGATCAGCTCGGAACCGACGAGCTTGCCGTCCTTCTCGATCAGGCTGCCATTGGCCTGGCGCGAAAACAGCGCCTGGGCAATGCCGGTCATGCCGATCGGATAGACCAAACCCGTCAGAACGGTGAAGAAGACGATCATGACGATCGCGGGCCGGATTTGATTGAGCATCGACGTGGTTCCTTATGCGAGACCGAGAGCAGTGATGGCCATGTCGATCACCTTGATGCCGACGAAGGGGACGACGACGCCGCCGAGGCCATAGACAATGAGATTGCGGCTGAGCAGCGCACCGGCGCCGACCGGGCGGTATTTGACGCCCCTTAGCGACAGCGGGATCAGCGCGATGATGATCAGTGCGTTGAAGATGATGGCCGAGAGAATGGCGCTCTGCGGCGTTGCCAGATGCATGACGTTGAGCGCTTGCAGCGGCCCGGCAGTCTGGCCCGGGGCGATGTAGAAGACGGCGAATATTGCCGGGATAATGGCAAAATACTTGGCCACGTCGTTGGCGATGGAGAAGGTGGTCAGCGACCCGCGCGTCATCAGCAGCGCCTTGCCGATTTCGACGATCTCGATCAGCTTGGTCGGATCGCTGTCGAGATCGACCATATTGCCGGCCTCGCGCGCCGCGACCGTGCCGGTGTTCATGGCAACGCCGACATCGGCCTGCGCAAGGGCCGGCGCATCGTTGGTGCCATCGCCGCACATCGCGACCAGCTTGCCTTTGGCCTGCTCGTCGCGGATCAGCTTCAACTTGTCCTCGGGCGTCGCCTGAGCAAGGAAGTCGTCGACACCGGCTTCCGCCGCAATCGCAGCCGCGGTCATCGGATTATCGCCAGTGATCATCACCGTGCGGATGCCCATGCGACGCAACTCGGCAAAACGTTCTGCGATGCCGCCCTTGATGATGTCCTTCAGATGGACGACGCCGAGCAGGCGCCCGTCGCGCTCGACCGCCAGTGGGGTGCCACCCGATTTGGC
Source organism: Mesorhizobium sp. M1329 (assembly GCF_040318035.1). Taxonomy (NCBI): domain Bacteria; kingdom Pseudomonadati; phylum Pseudomonadota; class Alphaproteobacteria; order Hyphomicrobiales; family Phyllobacteriaceae; genus Mesorhizobium; species Mesorhizobium sp. M1329. Next base: position 250,295 of record NZ_JAMYLN010000006.1, read on the forward strand.
GATCTCGTCGGCGATCGCCTGAAGGTCGCGGACGGTGTCGCTGCCGGGGCGCGTACTGCCTGTGGCAACGGTCGAGAGGTTGACGTGGGCAAGCACCGCATCGACTGCGCCCTTGCGGACCGAGGAGCCTTCCAGATCGACGCCGCTCATGCGGCTTTGCGCGGTGAAGGGCACGAAAGTCGCGTGCAGGCTTGCCATATCGCGGGCGCGGATGGCGTATTTTTCCTTCGCCAGCACGACGATCGAGCGGCCTTCCGGCGTTTCGTCGGCAAGCGAGGCAAGCTGGGCCGCGTCGGCCAGTTCCTGTTCGGTGACGCCCTTGACCGGACGAAATGCCGTCGCCTGACGGTTGCCCAGGGTGATGGTTCCGGTCTTGTCGAGCAGCAGCGTGTCGACATCGCCGGCCGCCTCGACGGCGCGGCCCGACATTGCTAGCACGTTGAAGCGCACCAGGCGGTCCATGCCGGCAATGCCGATCGCCGACAGCAGGGCGCCAATTGTGCTCGGGATCAGGGTAACGAACAGGGCGACCAGCACGGTCACCGAGATATAGCCGCCCGAATACGAGGCGAAGCTCGGGATCGTCGCCGTCGCTAGCACGAAGATCAGCGTCATGCCGACGAGCAGGATGTTGAGCGCGATCTCGTTGGGTGTCTTCTGGCGCTCGGCGCCCTCGACCAACGAGATCATGCGGTCGAGGAACGTATGGCCGGCAGCCGCAGTGATGCGCACGCGGATCCAGTCCGACAAGACCTGCGTGCCGCCAGTCACCGCCGAACGATCGCCTCCGGATTCGCGGATGACCGGTGCGGATTCGCCGGTGATCGCCGCCTCGTTGACCGACGCCACGCCTTCGACCACCTCGCCGTCCGAGGGGATGATGTCGCCGGCTTCGACAAGCACGATGTCGCCGACCTTCAGGCTGGTGCCGGGCACCAGTTTGAACTTGCGGGGGTCGCCGCCGTTCAACAGCTTGGCCTGAGTCTCGGTTCGCGCCCGGCGCAGCGAGTCAGCCTGCGCCTTGCCGCGGCCTTCGGCCACCGCTTCGGCGAAATTGGCGAAAAGCACTGTGAACCACAGCCAGATGATGATCTGCAGCGTGAAGCCAAGATCGCCGCCGCCGGTGACGAGGTCCTTGACGAACAGCACGGTGGTAAGTGCCGAGACGACGGCGACGACGAACATCACCGGGTTTCGCATCAAAGTGCGCGGGTTCAGTTTTCTGAAGGAACCGTCGATAGCGGGCCACAGAATGCGCGTGTCCATGATGCTCACGGATTTCGACGGGCTCATTTGGTGGCTCCAGTGTCGGTAATGTTGGACGGCGCCGGGTGCTCGCTCTTCGGGAACAGGCGCGGAAGGGCTGAGGCCAGCAGCCACAGCACGAACAGCACGGCTGCCATGCCGAGGAAGGTGGAGACCGTCGGAAAAGGACGAGGCGTCTCGTCCCTCCCGTCATCCGGCCTTCCGTCATCGGGTTGGTGACGGTCGTGCCGACGTATGAGGTTGAACCAGGGCATCGCCGTTTCAGAATGTCTGACCGTGAATCATCGCCAGGTGCTCGACGATCGGTCCGACCGCCAGGGCCGGGAAGAAGGTCAGGCCACCGACGATCAGGATGACACCGACCAGCAGCCCGACGAACAGCGGACCGTCGGTCGGGAAGGTGCCGGCGGAGGCAGGGACGGTCTTCTTCGCAACCAGCGAGCCAGCAATCGCCAACGCCGGAATAATGACCAGGAAGCGGCCCATCAGCATGCCGATGCCGAGCGTTATGTTGTACCAGGGCGTGTTGCCACTGAGGCCGCCAAAGGCGGAGCCATTGTTCGCCGCGGCCGAGGTGTAGGCATAGAGAACCTCGGAGAAGCCGTGCGGGCCGGCGTTGGCGATGGAAGCAACGCCGGTCGGCAGCACCACCGCGATAGCGGTGAAGATCAGCATTGCCAGCGGCAGGCAGAGCACGGCCAGCATTGCCATCTTGACCTCCTTGGCCTCGATCTTCTTGCCGAGATATTCGGGCGTGCGCCCGACCATCAGCCCGGCGACAAAAACGGCAATGACGATGAACATAAGGATACCGTAGAAGCCGGCGCCGACGCCGCCGACAATGACCTCGCCGAGCTGCATGTTGATGATCGGGATCATGCCGCCAAGTGCGGTAAAGCTGTCATGCATGGCGTTGACCGCGCCGCAGGACGCGGCGGTGGTGATGACGGCAAACAGTGCCGACAAAGCGATGCCGAAACGGCTCTCCTTGCCCTCCATGTTGCCGCCGTCGATGCCGAGGGCATGGACCAGCGGATTGCCGGCGGCCTCGGCCCAGTAGCAGACGGCAACGCCGGCGATGAACAGCACGCCCATAGCCGACAGAATTGCCCAGCCCTGGCGCTGGTTGCCGACCATGCGGCCGAAGACATTGGTCAGCGCCGCGCCGAGGGCAAAGATCGTCACCATCTGGATCAGGTTGGAGATCGCATCGGGATTTTCGAACGGGTGCGCGGCATTGGCGCTGAAGAAACCGCCGCCATTGGTGCCGAGCATTTTGATGGCAACCTGGGAAGCGACCGGCCCGACCGCGATGGTCTGCTGCGCCCCTTCGAGCGTGGTCGCGTTGACGTAGGCAGCGAGCGTCTGCGGCATGCCGAGATAGACACAGATCAGCGTCAGGACGATGCAGAACGGCAAAAGCAGATAGAGCGTGCAGCGGGTCATATCGACCCAGAAATTGCCGATGGATTTGCCTGAGGCCCTGGCAAAGCCGCGGATCAGTGCGACCGCAATGGCGATCCCGGTCGCCGCCGACAGAAAATTCTGCACGGTCAAGCCGGCCATCTGCACGAGATAGGACATCGTGCTTTCGCCGCCGTAGTTCTGCCAGTTGGTGTTGGTCATGAAGCTGACGGCGGTGTTGAAGGCCAGCCCAGGTTCGACAGCGGTCATGCCGGCCGGATTGTAGGGCAGGCCGCCTTGCAGCCGTTGCAGCAAATAGAGCACCAGGAAGCCGGCCAGGTTAAAGAACAGCAGGGCCGCCGCATAGGAGGTCCAGTGCTGCTCCTCGCGCTCGCTGGTCCCTGATATGCGGTAGAGCCCGCGCTCGAGCGGGGCCAGAATTGACGACAGGATTGTGCGCTCGCCGCTGAAAACGCGATGCATGTAGCCGCCGAGCGGCTTGGCCAGCAAAACGACGATCCCGCAATAGACGAGGATCTGCAGCCATCCGTTGATTGTCATGGGTTGGCTCCTTGGCCAGCGGAGATCAGAAGCGTTCCGGGCGAACCAGGGCGTATGTCAGGTAAGCGAGAAGAAACAAGGTCACGGCGCCGCCGAGGATATAGTCGAAGAGCATGTTACGATCCCCTAAACTTATAGCTTGTCGCAGGCTTTGATGTAGCCGAAGCATAGAGCAAAGAACGCAATTCCAGTCGCGACAACAACTATGTCCACCGTGCATTTCCTTATATTTTGTTTGTTCCGTAAACTTGGACAAAACTGTCCAAGCCCGCGCGCCGCATCATATCGGCTGCCGGATACATCGCTCCGGCGAATATGGATCAAAGTGCCATAAAGGTTCGAGACGGGACGCCGAGCAAAGAAATTAAAATCCCATAAGGATTTCGACGTCTCGGCGCTGGCCACAGCTTCAGGAGGGAGGTGCGCACCGGCGCGCGAAGCTGCCGGGGATCAGTCCGCGCGGGTGTAGATCACCGCGTAATCGTCCGCATAGGCCCGCTTCCAGCCCAGTTCGTCGAAGAACGGAATGCGGCTGTCGTCGGCGGTCAACAATGCCCAGTCTATCGTATATTTGTCGAGTTGCGCTTTCAGGATTGGCTTGCCCCGGCTGTGCCCAGTCTGCTCATCCGTTTCCGTAAAGCCATTCAGGAAGAGCTGATCCGCGCGGCCGTCGATAAACGTCCTGATGCCGTGGAAAATCAGCGTGCCGCCGAAATCGTAGGAGTTCAGCAGATTGCCCGACAGATTATGGGTTTGGGCGAAGGCCAGTGCGTCCCTCGCCGAGGTCTTCTGGCTCGGCACGACCGGATAGGTCGTGAAGGCGGCAGCCGCCAAAACCAGCAAAACGGCAATTCCAGCGCAAATCCTGGAAAATTGCCGTGCGAAAAATTGTTCAAGTCCGTCGCGCTTTTCCGCCGCCCATTTCTCGGCTGAAAGCGCTGGATATTGTTGCGCGACCTCGACGGCAAGGACCACCGGCACGAGAAGAAAGAACAGATACATGAACCGTATGTGGGTGAGATAGACGTGCAGCGTGAAGACAAGGAACAGCGCCTTGGCCCAGCCAATGCGCAATCTCGACACGAGCAGCCCGAAAAACGCCAGCAACATGGCCACCTCCTGGAGGGTGTGCCGCGAGGCGTCGAAGGGTTGCCACTCCGCAATGTAAGGCACCGCCTCATTGCCATAGGCCACGGTGAATGTGGCGAGTATTGCCTTGACGCCATAGGGATTGAGTAGGCTGACCAGCGGGCAAAGCAGCCCGAAAGCGATCCACTTGGCCAGCAGCCGGGGGTTCGACAAGCGTGTGCGCATGAAGAGGTCGAGGCCGGCGAAGGCGGCGATGACGAAACCGAAGGTGAAGGTGGCATGGAGATTGGCCCACAGGCAAAGCAGCGCCAGCAACCATAAAGGCGGCGCTTTCTCGTTGCGTGCGGCCTGAAAAAGACCGGCGGTCCAGACGACGATGATGGGCAAGGTAAAGATGTGCGGCCGGGCGACGTAGATCGGCCCGATCACCAGCGCGAGAACCAGTGTCACTCCTATCGCCAGCGTCGGCTTCAACCACGCGCTGAGATACCACGACGTCAAGAAGATCGTCAGCGCGATTACTGCAGTCGCCAGCAGCACCACGCCGTTCCAGCCGCCGGCTTCAAAGGCAATTGCAAAGAGAACCTGGCTAAGCCATTCCTTGGCGATCCATGGCTGGCCGGCAAAAGTGTAGGAATAGATGTCGACAGTGGGGAATGTGCGGCTTGCCAGCATATCCATGCCGACCTTGATGTGCCACCAGCTATCGGGATCCTGCAGGAGGGAGGTGGCAAAGGCGAGGAGCGCCGCCGCCATCACGACCGCCGCCAGCAGGCAAAACACCAGCCTCACATGCCGTATGTCGCCAATCGACGGCCTCGCCTCACCAGATATCCCGCGCATATGGCATCCCTGAGCCGCGATAGCGGAAGGGATAGGCCGAATTTGTTAGAAAACCGATAAGCCGCAAGATTGCGGCCACAACCCTATGCCGCGCTTCCAACCGGCTTGGCGCGTTCAGCCCTCGGCCTTGAAGTTCTTGGCTTCCTTCTCGACCTTCGGGCTGTCCCTGCCGTGCTTGCGCATCAGATCCTTCGCCTGCTTCGGCGAAACGTCGGTGGTTTCGGCCAGGCACAGAGCCTCCTTTTCGTCCGGATCGCGCGTCTTGCGGTCGGCCATTGCGGTTTTCTTGTCAGCCATTACGACGCTCTTATGCTCTCGGCGATTTCGTTCAACACCTTGCGGTCGGTGCCGTGGCGCTTGATCAGCGTGCGTGCCTGCTCCGGGGTGATGCCCGCTTCCTCGGCGAAGTGACGTACCTCGTAGTCTTCGCCGCCCGCCACTCGTGAGCGGTCGCGACTGTCGGTCTTGGTTTTGTCGTCGGCCATGGCAGCTCTCCTCATCTCAACGAGAGCATAACGGGCAAGATTTCAGCGAGTTCCTTCGAGCGTGTCGCCCTCGCCCAGCGCTGCCAACCGCCCGCCACTGGGCGCAGCCTGGTATTCGTTCTGGATTGCTAATGGGAGCGATGGTCGAACACGACGCCCATGGTCCTACCAACGGCCGTCATGACGATAAGCTCGACCAGATCGTCGTCACTGTCGCGGCAGGCAGGGGCCGTCCTGCGAACGATGTCCAGCATCGCCCTCGTCGATATGGTGTCGCCGGCGCCGAACCGTGAAAGCGCAGATGAAACAAGCTCTTGGGCCGTCAAGTCGGCGACCGTCACCCGCTGCACCACGTTCATTGGCTTCCTCCCACCATGAACCCTCTCCCGGGAGAATGATACGCCGAACGTCGCGTTTCACCAGCGAAATGGTGGTCCTACCAGCGTGGGGCCAGCGACCGAAATCGTCGGTTTTGCGCGAGGCAATCCAGGCGCGAGGCGGCAGCGCTTTTGTGCCATGCCACGTCGCCAAAGACCGATCCCGGCGGCCGGGATCGGTCTCAATTTTATGACTCTAGGCGGCCAGGTCGCTCGGAAGCTTGCCGCCATTCTCGGCCAGCTTTTTCATCAGTGCGTCGTGCAGCCACAGATTCATCGTTACGGTGTCGTTCATGTCGCCGGTGTAGTTCAGCTCGTGGGCAAGCTCCTTGCGGGCGCCGAGGCTGCTGTCGATATTCAGAGCCTTCATCAGATCGACGATCGAATTCTTCCAGTTGAGCTTTTGTCCCTTTGCGGCCACCGCCTTGTCGAGAATGGCAGCGATGTCCGGGGCAGAGGACGGCGCGGCCGGCGCGGCCAGGGCCGGGGTTGCAGCCGGAGCGGATCGGGTAGGCGCCGTCGGCTGGGTGGCCGTGCTCGAAGCAGGCGCGGGAGACGGTTGCGCCGGCGGCGCTTCGGCCGCAACCGCGTTTCCGAAAATCGCACCTTTGATACTGTCGAAAATGCCCATTGCTATCTCCTGTGTTGGCTTGACGGTATGTTGCTTTGACGGTCGGTAAGGCGACCGTTGCCGAATGTCGCATTGAGCGCCCTGGTTGTACCGGACCACGAACGCAACGCAGGGGGCAACTCCAAACTGACTAAAAGGTAAAGGCTTGGTTGCATTGGGGAATCGGCTCAGTGAGCCGGCCCGAGAGTAGAATAGGTTGGATCGCGGCCCAACAAATCGTCACGCGCAATGGGCGAGGAAACGGTTGGCAGCCAGTTTTGCTGACGCAGACTAGAAAAATCATCTAGATTCGTGTTCGCAATTCGCTGAGAGGAACGAAGCCATGACAGCAGTCGTCGCATCCGACAGGCTCGAACGTTCGACGGTTTGGGCTGAGGACGACCCGTCGGTCAAATGGGCCGGCGCTTTCGCGGTTTACGGCGGGCACGGCACCACCCAGTCCTCGGTCATTGTCTACGAGATCGAGCCCGGCAAGCGGCTCGGCTGGCACAGCGACGCCACAGAGGAGACGCAATACATCATCGCCGGCACCGGCGAGCTACATATGGAGGGCGGCACCACCCACCCGGTCGGGCCCGGCAGCGTCCTGGTACTTCCGACGCCGGTCCGGCACGACCTCGTCAACACCGGCACCGAAACCCTGCGCGCCGTCGCTTTCTTTGCGGCGGCGATGTTCACGCAGACATTCGACGACGTCATGCTGCCGCCGAAATCCCATGTCCTCGGCACGCCCAATCGTGCGGGCTGAATGCGTGCCGGCGGGAACCATCAGGCCTGCGGATTGCGGACTTGGAACTGATATGGGCGCGCGCGCGGCTGGCAAGGGGTTGGGCGTCGTTACGCACCTGTGTCACGGGCGGACCGGCTGATGGCGCCCGTCAAGGTCGACCCCACCAAGGTGCGCGAGTTCAGGGATGCCGAAAGCTTCCATGCCTGGCTTGGCGAGCATCACGACAGCGAGGACGAAGTCTGGATCAAGATCCATAAGCTCGATTCGGGGCTGCCGTCGATCACGCCGAAGCAAGCCATCGATGTGGCGTTGTGCTGGGGCTGGATCGATGCGGTGCGAAAGGCGTTGGACGGCAAAAGCTACCTGCAGCGCTACACCCCGCGCGGCAAGAAGAGCACCTGGAGCCAGATCAATGTCGACAATGTCGCCCGGCTGATTGAGGGGGGCCGGATGACCGAGCACGGGCTGAAGCAAGTCGAGGCAGCCAAGGCCGATGGCCGCTGGGCGCGCGCTTACAAGAGCGGTAAGGAGATGAAGATCCCCGACGATCTGCAGGCGGCAATAGACGCCGAGCCCAGGGCGAAAGAGATGCTGGCAAAGCTCAGCGGGCAAAACCGCTTCGCGCTCGCCTTCCGCACCCACAACATGAAGACCGAAGCGGGACGCAAGAAGAAGATCGCGGCGTTCGTGGAGATGCTGAAGCGCGGCGAGACCATCTATCCGCAACGAAATCGCGATTCTGGTTGAACATTTGGCCGCGCTTGTCTCCGGCATCTTGTGCTTGTCCCTGTCGGCGAGCCCCGAATGCGGCCGGATCGCAGCTCAGGCGCACCTTCGATCCTGGCGATGTCGCCGACGACTTGTTTTCGACGAGCGTCGCCCGGCACTTCGACACCAGCTCTCATTCGTTTAGTTGATGCAGGAAAAAAGTCCCGTCCTCACAGTCGGTATAGTATATTAGCAGGCGCTGTTATGAGGTTTTTGCCCGTTCAGGAGCCGACTGGCACGTGGGCCGTGTTTGATGCGACCGTGGACGTGCCTGCGGATTTCGCTGGCAGTTGCCTTATAGGCCTGCCGCGGGAGCGGGCGGAGTGGCTCGCAGCAAGAGCCAATCGAGATGCTGCAAAAGGCACTTCGATTTGCCGGTTGTCAGTTGCCGGGCCAGCACAAGCCGCGGTTCTTAGACTTAGACCGTTAGGAGAGATTTCGATGATGCACGAACAGGTAATGGAAGCTGCGTTGGCAGCCAGAAATCAGGAAGTGGATATTTGTGGTGTCTTCGACATCACCAACAAAACCGATGCGCCAATTGGCTCTCGCCGATTGGGCGAGGCTATCCACTTTGTCGCCAATGCACCTATCGTTGGCTATGATGTTCACGCCGCCGTCATCAGATATGGCCCACTCGGAACCCCCAGCCTCAGAGCAACAGATTGCGCACAGCTGTGGGAGAGGTTTGGCGAGGCCTTGCTGCAACACTGAAGGGCAGACCTTTGGCGCGTATGGCACCACCATCGTGCAGGACACTTCCCTTGTGAGAACGACATGGAAGCCTGGCGGGTGATATTGCAATCAAATTAGCGTGAGCGCATATTTTTTGCCGGCTGGCCTCGCAAACCGGCCAGACCCGGTGGCCGGCCGCCAACGGGCCGTCAGGCTGCCAACAAATGGTTCGGCAGGCCCGACGGTCCCCTTGGCAAGGTCGCCGGAAACAAAGCATGATGCGGCGGCAAAACGGGTTTGGGAGAATGACATGCCTAAGGTTTCGGAACTCTTTTTCAAGACAGCCATCGTCTTTCTTATTCTGGGAATTGCCGCTGGCCTGCAGATGGCAATTTCAGGCGATCACGGCGCGTTTCCGGCTCACGCGCACATCAACCTGCTGGGTTGGGTCACCAGTGCAATATTCGGCGGCTATTATGCGCTGAACCCGGCGAAGGCTGCCCGCAGGAGCGCGATGATCCACTATGGCGTCTATAATCTCGGCCTGGTCGTGATGCTGCCGGCGCTTTACCTGATGCTGCAGGGAAATCCGGCACTCGAGCCGATCGTCGCCACCGGCTCAATGATTGTCGCTGCCGCCGTGCTGATCTTTGCCTTCGTGGTTTTCTCCACCGAAACAGAGCGCTCGGTCTCGGGAGTACAAGCGGTCCCGCGCTAGACGAGGCAGCGATGGTGCCGAGCTATCAATGCCCGTGCTTCTGGTGAAGCGCGGGCCGATTGGTTGTAGGCTGATCTGAGGCAAGGGTGCGGCGAGATGAAAGCCGCTCAGTAGCCTTCGCGCGCCCCTCTGCCTGCCATGCTGCTTGTCGCGGCCTTCATTCTGGCGTTGTGCTGCGTCCCTAGGAAGGTGAAAACATCGACACTTCTTGGATCTTCGCCGAAACGACTGCCTTGTGCTTTTGGGGCGCGACGCCCAGCGAGCGCAGGTGCGACGTTGATGCAGCCTTGTTGTTGGCGACGCAGCATGACGGGGTCATCGTCAAACGACGGTAGCGCGCGGACCTACTGTTGCGCGAGCCGGTCCCCGAGCGTGTTTGCTTCGGCCAATCTTGCCAGCGATTGTTCGACTTTCTGCGCCGAGGCGTCTGTGCGCTTGATGTGCCGTATCATTTGCTGCCTCAGCAGCGCGAGCCTTGCGACGCGATATTCGTCGCCGTATCTCGCAGTTTCAAGGTGGAGGGTCGCGAGCATCATGGGTCAATTCCGATCGATCTTCGTCATGCGTTCCCGGGCCTCAATGACGCGTTTTTGCTCAGACCGTATGCGGTCGCACAACGCGAGATTGACGGCGACACAGCCATCGTTCAACAACAGTTCATTCGCACGCTTCAGCGAGCGCTCGGCCCGTTTAACGCGCAGCCTGGCATTGGCCAGTTCGAAGCTAAAAATATCAATCATCATCATACCGCTTCGTTTGCGGTCCCTTCGATTGTTAACCGGCGTCGATCCCATTTGTTCCGACTGCACGCGGCGCAGCGCCAGGAAGGAGCTTGTCTTTCGCCCGTGCTGGGCCGTTCGCGATGGCGGGGCATGCTAGGTGGGCGGGCTGGTGCAAGGCGAAGGTGTGAAGGCCTGGCCCGTAACCACGTTCTGTTCACTCTGGCTAATGTAAGCTGGCCGCCTAGAATTCGCCGCGAAGGTGTTTGACGCGGAGCTTCACACCAGGCTTGACCCACTGCGCCGCGAGCACAGCCATGTGGTCACCGTGGCTCGAGTGTCAGCAGATGTGGTAAGGGTGAGTGTCGGCGAGTAGCAGGGGTCCAGCAACAATGACTTTGAGGCGAACTAGAGCTTACGGCACATCCGGCTTGGTTCTAGCGGTTTGCACTGTGTTTGCTTGGCAGAACGCCGCTGCCGCTCAAAATTGCGACGCAGCCGCGACGCCTGGCGTCAATTGGCAAGAGTGTGACAAGA